>JAGQSE010000038.1:0-13101 GCA_020439725.1 Acidobacteriota bacterium | reverse complement strand
CTGGCGGTGCGTCTCGACGGCCGCACCATCGCCGACGTCCTCGAGCTCACCGTCGACGCGGCCTGCGATGTCTTCGCGGGAGAACGGCGCCTGGTCAAGCGGCTCCAGCTGCTGGTCGACGTCGGGCTCGGCTATCTGCGCCTCGGCCAGACCACCTCGACGCTCTCCGGAGGCGAGGCGCAGCGGCTCAAACTCGCCAGCTTTCTCGACCGGTCGAAGAAGGAGGGCCCACGGCTCTTCCTCTTCGACGAGCCGACCACCGGGCTCCACCTTTCTGACATCGACCTGCTCTATCAAACCCTCCGCCGGCTGGTGCGCCGCGGCGACGGCGTGGTGGTGGTGGAGCACAGCGTCGACCTGGTGGCGCGCGCCGATTGGATCGTCGATCTCGGTCCCGGCGGCGGTGTCCACGGTGGTGAGCTGCTCTTTTCGGGACCCCTCGAGCGCTTCCTCGACGAGGGTCAAAGCCCCACCGCCGACGAGCTCCGCCGTCACCTCGCCTGGACCCCCGCGCCGCCGGCGCCGGGCTGAGATAGAGCTCCTTCGTGGTATCCTTAAAGAATTCGAGTCATCCCATCGGTCGGTGGTGCGAGCAGAGGAGACGAAGAGATTTCTGAACCGCGGAAGTTCATCCTGAGCTCGAAGGCAGGCTCGTACGAGCTCGGTCAGGGCGAGATCCTGGTGGGTCGCAGCCGCAGCTGTCAGCTGGTGCTGCCGGACCCCAGCATCAGCCGTAGCCACGCCTTGCTCATCGTCCATGGCGACCAGGTGAGCATCAAGGACCTGGACTCGAGCAACGGTACCTACGTCAACGCCAAACAGATCCAGGAAGAGACGCCGCTGGCCCTCGGCGACCGCCTGTCGGTGGGGGAGACGACGCTGGTCCTCGAGGTCATCGACAGCGATCCCGATCCGCGCGCCAAGAGCGGCCCGCCGACCCCGACCCCGTCGCCGGTGCTGCTACCCAAGCTGCAACTCCCTCCGGACGGTCCGACGCGGACCGCCAAGGGGGACGATGAGCCCGCCTTCGACAGCGGCGAGGTGATCAACGAAGCCTTCCGTCGCCTCGCGCCGGGGCTCGACGAGCCCGCCGCGGCCCCCGTTCCGCCGCCGGCGCGCACCCGGACCCGGGGCGGCGAGCACCAGACCCCTCGTTCGAACCCCGTGGTGCCCCCGCCGGTCGGTCCGAAGACACCGTCGAGACCGGTGGCGACGGTGGGCGCGAAGAGCCCGAAGGCCTCCCCGCCGCCGACTTCGGGTCTCGGTGGTCTCCCGCCGCGCCCCGCCGGACCCGCCCACGAGCCGGCGTCGGAGGAGCTCTTGCCGTCCCTCGACGAGCTCGACGCGCTGGTCTCGGCGCCCCTCGATGCGCCGCCTGCCGTTCCGGAAGCCAAGAAGGCGCCGCGCAGCGCGTCGTCCTCCCGGGAGGTGCGGGCGGCTCGGGACTTCCCGCCGGCGGCGGGGTTCTGGATCCGCGCCGCCGCGGCGGTTCTCGACTGGCTGCTCATCGTCCTCGTGGCCTTCCTCGTCTCGCTCCTGGCCGGCGGCCCCTGGCGGCCGGCGGGGAGCACGCTGCTGACGGCGACCACGTTCGCCCTCGGCGTCCTGGTGCCGATCTTCGGGTGGAGCATCTGGGGCACGACCCCGGGCAAGCGTCTGTTCTCGCTCTATGTCCTGAGCGTCGACACCAGCCGCACCGTCCCCGTCGGCCGCGCGCTGCTGCGCTTCGTCGGCTATTTCGTCAGCCTCCTCGCGTTCGGTGCGGGCTTCCTGATGGTCGGGTTCACGGCGGCCCGGCGCGGTCTCCATGACGTCATCGCGGGCACTTATGTGGCGCGGCGCGAGTAGTCGCCGCATCTCCCTTCTCGTCAGTCTCCTCCTGTCTTTGGGGGCGGCCTGCGGCGGCGCGTCGCAGGAAGGAGCCGCCGGTGGGGCGCAGAGCCGGGTCCAGGTCACACCCGTCGGTGCGGAGTGTGCCAGCGCGTTGCTGCGCAACGCTCGGCTCGAGCTCGAAGCCGCTTCGGAGACCGACCGGCCGGCGCTCGCCGCGTGCACGCCGGTGGCGGGGGAGCGGTGGCTCGCTCTCAGCCTTGGGCGGCCGGCCAGCTCGGCGCTGGTGGCGCAAGGGCGCGGCGAAGACCTGGCGGCAGCGCTGGCGGAGGCCACCGCCGACCTTCGAAGCCGTTCGACCGCCGAAGAGCGGCGCTCCGGCAGGCTCAAGCTCGACGTGGTCACCGGTCGCGTCGACGCTCCCTTCGACTCTGAAGGTCGCGCACGGATCGACCGGACGCTCCACGGACTCTTCCTGCCCGACGACAAGCTCCCCGACGGAGGGCTCCTGCTGCTTCCCGAGGAGCTCTCGACCCGCCGGTTGTTCAACTCGAAGCAGGACCTCCAAAGCGGTCGCCTCCGCGACTACCTGGCCGAGGGCGTGCGGGGAGCCGTCCGCATCGCAGGCAATCCCGGCAAGAGCGGCGCGCCCTACGGCCGGCTCGAGCTGGCGAGCTACTTCGAGGGTGAAGGCGGCGCCGCCGTCGAGCTCTACCGCGGCAATCGGCTCGAGCAGGACCTGAGCCCCGAGGGGTTGCTCGCGGCAGCGGTCCTCGGTGGCGACTACCTGCTCCGCCACCAACACCCGGACGGTTCCTTCGACTACACGTACCAGGTCAAGACCGACGAGGTCGGCGGTTCCTACAACCTGCTGCGCCACGCCGGGGCGTGCTATTCGCTCTTCGAGCTCTACGAGGCGACCCGCGACAAGCGCTATCTGGAAGCCGGAAGCCGCGGTCTCGAGTGGCTCCGCCAACACTTCCGTGGGCCCAAGCCCGAGGACGAGGCGCAGGGCTTCTTGGCCGTCGTCTCCCCGGGTGAGGAGGCCAAGCTCGGCGGCGCCGCGCTCGCGGTGCTCGCCATGCTGCGCTACCAGCAGGTCACCGGCGACGATCGTTGGCTCCCGGACATGAAGCGGCTGGCGCGCTTCATGGTCTTCCAGCAGGACGAGGACGGGAAGTTCGCCTCCAAGTACTTCTATGGCAAGCCCGACCCCAAGCCCTTCGACTCGATCTATTACCCCGGCGAAGCCATCCTGGCGCTGGCACGGCTCAGCCGGATCGACCCGGAAGGCCCCTGGCTCGAGGCATCCATGGACGGTGCCGGCTGGCTGATCGGGGTCCGCGACCTGGGCAAGACCGTCGATCGGCTGCCTCACGACCACTGGCTGCTCATCGGTCTCGACGAGCTCTACCAGCTGAGCGACCAAGGCCGTACCTTCTATATCCACGGCCGGAGGATCGCCGACAGCATCCTGCGCGCCCAGCGCCGCCGCGCCCAGTTCCCGGACTGGGTGGGCACCTTCTACACGCCGCCGCGCTCGACACCGACGGCGACCCGCGCCGAAGCGCTGGTGGCGATGGCGAAGATGGCGCACCGGGCCGGGGACGACACCCGGCGCTACATCGATGCCCTCCGGCTGATGGCCGCCTTCGAGCGGCGGACGCAGCTCTATGACGAGAGCCTGCTCTACGCTCCTCGCCCCGATCTCGCCCGGGGCGGGTTCCGGCGCGGTCTCGACCATTGGGAAGTGCGCATCGACTACGTGCAGCACAACCTTTCGGCGCTCTTGGGGCTGCGTCAGCTGCTGCTCGACGGCGCGCCCTGGCCGGTGGATTCCGGGCCCAAGCCCGCCACCCCCTGAGCTTCGGCGCCGCTGTCGCCGATCGCCCTCCCCGCCGGCGCCACCGTTCCGAGGTCCGAGGACGTCGCCGACCAGGTAGGCCCCGAGGAGGACGACAAGGTACGCGGTGAGCAGCAGATTGAGCAACCAGTAGGCGGAATAGCGGTCGGGAGTGTCGCGGAAGAAGGCGTAGAAGACGCCGAAGACCGCCAGCTGACCGGCGGCGACGAAGCGCGGGCCGGCCCGCCGTGGCTGGTCGGGATCGCCGAGCAGCGGCAGGAGCGCCAGGTAGGACCAGTAGTAGCGCGAGCTGACGGTGAGCGCGAAGACCGCCGCCAACCCCAGGAGCAACGCGTCGGCGGGCCGCCGCCGCCAGATCACCGCTGCCCACAGCACCAAGAGCGCCAGCGCCGCCAGGTGATAGCCGGCGCTCTGATCCTCGACCGCGCGGCGGCGCTCGGACACCGAAGGTCGCTCGTCGAGCTGGGAGAGGTCGCGGGTGAAGAGATGCTCGAGACCGACGCGCTGCTCACCGACCACGTGCTCCTCGGCGTGATGCCGGATCAGCGACGCGAACTCGATCCAGGCCCCGGGCCCCCGCGGCGTCAACGAGCCGATCGCCAACCCCACCAGGCACCAGGCGACGAAGGCCAGCGCGAAGCGGCCCTCGAGGGTCGAGCGCCAATGACCGAGCCAACCGGTGACCGACCGGGTCCCGCTGCTCGTCCGTAGCTCACGCCACCACGACCAGGCGACGGGGATCGCCGCGGCGGCCACCAGAACCCCGGGAAAGATCCGCGCCAACGTGGCATAGGCCAGGGCCGCGCCCGCCGCGACGGGCTGCTTGCGCCGGTAGAAACACAGCCCGAAGGCGACGGCGGAGAACCAGTCATACTGGAGGAATCCACCCACCAGTCTGCCGCTGTTGACCGGTGAGATCGTCAGCAGGAGCAGGGTGAGAGCCCCAGCGCGCATGCCGAAGGTGCGGCCGACGAAGAGCAGCGCCGCCGCGAGCACCAGGAGGTCGAGACTGCACAGGAACTTCAAGGCCGCCGGGTTCGAGGCCGGAAGCAGCGTGGTCAGCCCTTTGCCCAAGGCGGTCCAGAACGGCGTGGCGTTGTAGCCCCGATCGGTGAACACGCCGCGCCAGGCCTTGGGTCGCATCCCCGCCGCCAGCGCCTCGACATCGTCGCCGAAGGCCGCCCAGCGAGCGGGGGTGAAGTGCTCCTCGGGCCGGTAGCCGGCGACCGCCTCGCGCCGCGACACGACGTGGTAGCTCCGCTGGTCGCGGACTCTGTCGATCTGCCGCCAGACGTTCTCCCGCGTCTCGTCGGCGGCCAGGGCGGCAGGGTAGAGATCGTCGTAGCCGACTTCTCCGAAATACTCGGCTCCCAGGTAGTAGTGAAAGACGTTCCAGCTGCGCACCCACGAGGTGGTGGCGAAGCGCTCGACTTCGTGCCCCGCCGTCACGGTGAGCGAGGCCAGCCCTAGCCCAAGGAGCAGGCGGGTCCGCAGGGTCCCGCGAGGGTCGCCGGGGAGCCGGCGCGGCAGCAGCACCAGCAGCGCCATCACCACCAGCGCCAACCCCAGCTCGGTCCGTCCCGAGCGTCCGCCGGCGAACCACGCAGCGACGATCCACAGCACCAGATCGAGCTGCCGGAGTACCGCCAGTACCGCGAAGCCGCCTCGGCGCTTCGCAGTCCCGGTCTCGGAACCTTTAGGAAACATTACGTTTCTCGTCATGGTGCGTTCATCCGGCGGCCTCGACAATGCGCGTCATCGGGGATATCGAAGCGATCCGCCCCAACGACTTCGCCCTTGGCCGTGAGGGCTCTTTCCAAGGAGAACGACCCATGCTCACCTTCCGTTCGTACCGCTCTTCCCTCGTCGCCTTCGCCGGGTTCTTGGGACTGCTCACCGCCGGGACCGCCGGTGCCATGGACGCCGTGGTGCCGACCGACTTCCCCACCATCAATGCCGCCATCGCCGGCGCCACGGACCTCGACCTCAACGGCACCATCGACATCCTGGTGATGGACGGCACCTATACCGAGGACGTGATCCTCAACCGGTCCGACGTCGTCCTGATGGGGGCGTCGGCGGAGATGACGGTGATCCAAGGGAGCGGTGTGATCAACACGCTGCGCTTCGACGGGGTCACCAACTCGCGCGTCCAGGGCTTTACGCTGCTCGGTGCGCCCACCGCCAACGTCGTCTCGATCCTCGGCTCGACCGGGTGCACCCTCCAGCAGACGATCGTCGACGGTGGCAATACGGGCATCGCGGTCCGCGACTCGAACGACAACTTCATCGTCGGCAACGAGGTACGCAACAACGTCAACGGCCTCAAGGTCCGGACTTCGAGCGGCAATACGGTCGCCACCAACTCGGTCCACGACCAGGTCAAGAGCGGCATCGTGCTGCGGGTCGGTGACTCGAACCTGATCGATCAGAACCTGGTGACGGCCAACGGCGGTCATGGCATCCGGCTGCGCGAGGGCGCCGGCAACTTCGTCTCCGGCAACACCGTCACCGCGTCCGGTGGCCAGGGCATCCGGGTGCGGCAGGCCACCACCACCACCGTCTCGGGCAACGTCTCGAGCACCAACGCCAAGAACGGCCTGCGCATGCGCGACACCTCGGGCTCGCTGGTGTCGATGAACTCCTTCAACGGCAACGGCGAGTACGGCGTGCGTCGTCGCGGCTGGCTCGACGACGACTTCGACGCCGCCACCGAGGGTATTCAGGATCCTGCCGGCGACAACGACCTCTCGGGCAACGTGCTGGGTGAGCTGCTCGAAGACTGAGCTCACGGCTTGAGCTCCGGTCGAGTCGGGCCGGAGCTCAAGCGCTGATCCCCGGGAGCTCGGATTCCAGGCTGTCGACGGGGTAGAGGAGGACCGGCAGATGGATGCGAAAGCGGGTGCCGCAACGGCTGGCGGGAAGGGCTTCGAGGCTTCCGCCGTGGCTCTGGACCACGCGCTGCACCAGGCTCAGGCCGAGGCTCGCGCCGGTGTGGGAGCGGGTGGCCGGTTCGAAGTAGCCCAGGATCTCGGGCATTCCGGCCTCCGGGATGCCCGGGCCCTGGTCTTCGACCTCGATGACGGCGGTGCGGTCGCGGCGCTCGGCACGGACGTGGAGCGTGCCGCCGCGCGGGGTGAAACGCACCGCGTTGTCGGCCAGCTTGAAGACGGCGAGGTACAGCCGCTGGCGATCACCGGCCACGAGGGCGGTGGGATCCGTGTCCACCTCGATGGTCTGGTCTTTGAGCGCCGCGGCGGGCCGGACGATCTCGACGGCGTCGGCGACGACGTCGGCGAGGCGCACCGGGTGGCTTTCGAAGGGGCCGCCCGCAGGCGCGTTGCGGGCCAGGAGCAAGAGACCCTCGACGAGGAGCCAAAGGCGATCGACCTCGCGCAGGGCATGATCGACGTACTCGCCACCGCTGATCTTGCCGTCGCCGGCGCCGCCGGCTGCCGCCCGGAGCCGGCGCTGCGCCAGCTCGAGATAGGCGCGGGCGGCGGCCAAGGGGTTGCGCAGCTCGTGAGAGGCGGCGAGGGAGAAGCGCTCGAGGCGCCGGTTCTCGTCCTCGATCCGAACCGCCAGGTGATTGACCCGGTCGACGATCCAGCGCAGCTCCGGGGCGACGTCTTCGGCCGGGAAGGGGCCGTGGTAGCCGGAGCGCTCCCAGGCCCCCAGGGCGTCGTCGAGGCGCCGGTCGGTTCGCCGTGACCAGCGCCGAGCGATGACGCCGGTCGTCAGGGCGACGACCGCCGAAGCGATGCCGAGGGCGGTCCAGGTGGTCGGGGTCGCCGGGAGCACGGCTCCACCCGCCACCAGGCAGCCCGACCAGGCGGCGACCAGCGCCGCGGCGGGCCAGGCGACGGCGCCGCCATCGGCGGCCTCGCGCCGCCCCGGAGCCGGTGACGCGCTCAAGACGCGGCCTCCTCGAGGCGATAGCCGGTGCCCTTGATGGTGTGGATCAAGGACCCCGAGCCGGCCTGTTCGAGCCGCTTGCGCAGCCGGTAGACCGTGACGTCGACCAGGTTCGACATGGAGTCGAAATTCGCATCCCAGACGTGCTCGGAAATGTCCGCCCGGCTGACCACCTCACCCTTGCGCAGCAGCAGGTACTCGAGAAGCGCGAACTCCTTCGATGGGAGCCGCACGGGAGTGCCGGCGACCTCGACCCGCTGGGCGGCCCGGTCCATGCGTACCGGACCGGCCTCGAGGCGGGTGACCAGGTTGTGACCACCGCGGCGCAGGAGAGTGCGGACGCGGGCCAGGAGCTCGCCGAACGAGAACGGTTTGGTCAGGTAGTCGTCGGCGCCCAGGTCGAGACCGGCGACCCGATCCTCGAGCCGATCCCGGGCGGTGAGGATCAGGACCGGCATCTGGCGCCCCTTGGCGCGCCAGCGGCGGAGCAGCTCGAGGCCCGTGGGTGGGGGGATGTTGAGGTCGAGGATCACCAGCTCGGGATCGTGCTCGGTGGCCAGCGCCTGGGCCGAAGCGCCATCTTCCGCCAGCCGAGGAGCGTAGCCTTCCTCCTCGAGCACCCGGATCAGGCCGTCGCCCAATCCTGGCTCGTCCTCTACCACCAGCACTCGGGTCTTCATCCTCGGCTCTCCCGTCCTCCAAGAAGGCTGTGCGCCGACCGCGGCCTCGGCGGCCCGTCGAGGGACCGTACCGGTTCATGCATGAACGGTCCATGAACTCGAGAGGCGGCCTCTACGGTCGGGTAGAATGACGGCTCACGAACCTGAAAGGCCCGTATGCGCATCTTGGTGGTCGAAGACGACGCCACTCTCGCCGACGCGGTCGCGGAGATCCTCCGCGAGGCGCGATACGCCGTCGACATCGCCGTCACCGGTGATGAAGCCGACGAGATGATGGCCTTCAACGACTACGACCTGGTCCTCCTCGACTGGACCATTCCGGAACCCACGGGCATCGATCTGCTGCAGCAGTGGCGCGGTGACGGCCTCGACGTCCCGGTCTTGATGCTCACCGGCCACGACTCGGTCGAGGACCGCATCGACGGTCTCGACCAGGGTGCCGACGACTACCTGACCAAGCCCTTCGCCTTCGCCGAGCTCCTGGCGCGGGTGCGGAGCCTCCTCCGGCGGCGCAGCAAGAGCTACCAGGGAACCCTCGAGGCCGGAGACCTGGCGATGGACCGCGCCGCCCACCGGGTCGAGGTCGGGGGCCGTCCGATCCAGCTCTCCCCCAAGGAGTTCGCCCTCCTCGAGTACCTCCTGGCCCACAAGGGCGAGGTGGTGTCGAGGACGGACATCTCCGAGCACGTCTGGGACGCCACCTTTGACACCAACACCAACACCATCGACGTCATTCTCCACCGTTTGCGCAAGAAGGTCGACGGCAAGCGCCCGGACAAGCTGATCCACACGGTCAAGGGCTTCGGTTACGTGCTCAAGGACGAGCGGTCCTGAGCCGCCGGGACCTCGACGATGAAGGTCGAACCTTGACCGGGGTGGCTTTCCACCCACACCCGGCCGTGATGCAGCTCGACGAAGTGCTTGACGATGGACAGGCCGAGGCCCGTCGACGGAGCTCGTGAGTAGGGTTGGTCGGCAAGCCGCTCGAAACGCTCGAAGATGCGTCCCTGGGCCTCCTCGGCGATTCCCGGCCCCTCGTCGTGGATCTCCATCCGCGCCACCGGGGTACCGCTCGAGTCCTGACGCTGCTCGAGACGCACCGTCACCGTCGTACGGCGATGGGTGTACTTGATGGCGTTGCCGACCAGGTTGTCGAGCACCCGGCCAAAGCGTTCGCGGTCCACCGGCGCCGCCACCGGGTCGTCGCCGCCGGTTTCGAAGGCGAGCTGGATCTCACGCTCCGCCGCCAGCGGTCGGTTGCGTTCGAGAGCCAAAGCCACCGCCTCTTCGAGGTCCGTGTCCTCGACGTGGAGCGTCAGCTTGCCGCTCTCGATGGCGGTGGTGTCGAGGAGGTCCTTGACGATGTTGAGGATGCGGCTCACCGAGGCGCCGATCGAGCTGCCGATGGCGCGCAGGTTGCGGTTGTCGGCGCCACGGTCGGCGATCAACCCGGCGTAGCCGAAGATCAAGCTCAGCGGGTTCTTGATGTCGTGGGCGGCGATGGCGAGGAACTCGCTCTTGACCTGGTTGAGCTGCTCGAGCTCGTCGCGCTGCGCCACCACCTCGGCGGTGCGCTCGGCGACCTTGGCCTCGAGCTCCTGGGTGCGGTGGAGGAGCTGGCGGACGCGGAGGCCGTAGGCCAGGCGGGCGAGCATCGCGGCGGCCACCAGCACCAGGAGGACGAACCACGGGGTCTCCCAGACGTGGCGGGCGATGGACAGCTCGACCCCCGAGACCACCGGGCTCCACACCCCGTCCTCGTTGGCGGCCATGACGTCGAAGCGATAGCGCCGGCCGGTGGGCAGGTTGGTGTAGGTGGCGCGCCGCTGATCGCCGGCGTCGATCCAGTCACGGTCGAAACCCTCGAGGCGATAGCGAAAGCGCACCCGCGACGGCGACCGGAAGCTCGCGCCGGTGTAGAAGATCTCGAGGCGCTCGAGGCCCGGGCCGAGATCGAGGGGTTGGTCGACGGGGCGGGCCTCGCCGTCGACCAGGACCGACTCGATGACCACCCCCGGCGGTACGAGGTTCCGCCGGATGGCGTCGGGAGCGAGCCCGGCGATGCCGCGGACGGTGGCGAACCACAACCAGCCGTCGGCGGTGCGTACGCCGCTGGGCTGGCCACCGCCGTTGCACTCGGCCGAGCGCATGCCGTCGGCGGCTCCCAGGCGGAGACTCTCGACGCGCTCGCGGCGACCGGCGGCGACCTCCTCGAGCTCCTCCTTGGCCACCGCGAAGACCCCCTGGTTGCAGCTCATCCAGAGCCGGCCGCGATCATCCTCGAGGATCTGGAAGATGACGTCGCTGAACAGACCCTGGTCGGTGGTGAAGCTGGTGAGCTCGCCCTCCCGCAGCCGGCTCAGACCGCCGTAGGTGCCGATCCACACCGTTCCGTCCTCGTCTCCCAGCAGGGTCAGGACGGTGTCGTGGGCGAGGCCGTCGGCGGTGGTCCAGGTCCTCTGCACACCATCGCCGAGCCGGATCAAACCCTGGCCGTTGGTACCCGCCAGCAGGTTGCCGGAACCGTCGCTGCCGAGGGCCAGGACGGTCATTTCGTCGAGCATGCCGGCGCTTTCGACGGGCGCGAAGCGCCGGCCGTCGAAGCTGTCGACGCCGCCGTTCAAGGTCCCGGCCCACAGCTCGCCGGCAGGGTCCTGGTAGAGCGTCAGCACGGTCTGGCCGGTGAGCCCCTGCGCGGTGGTGAAGTGCTCGATACGACCATCTCGAAGCCGGTCGAGGCCGGCGTCGCGGGTGCCGACCCAGAGCGCCCCGTCGCGGTCCTGCCAGAGCGCCGTCACGGAATCGCTGGCGAGACCCCCGGCGGTACCCAGGAGATCGATGGCGCCGCCGTCGAGATGTGCCAGCCCGCCACCCTCGGTTCCCACCCACAGCGAGCCGTCGCGGTCCGCGAGCACCGACCAGACATAGTTGGCACCCAGCCCCTCGGGCGTCCCGACGGGGGTGAAGGTGCCGTCCATGAGCCGGTCGAGGCCGCCGCCCTCGGTGCCGATCCACAGACTTCCCTCGCGGTCTTCGAAGAGGCTGAGGACGACGTCACTGCCGAGACCTTCGCCGGCGTTCCAGCGGCTCCACCGCCCCGCCGTGAGACGGGCCAGGCCGCCGCCGTAGGTGCCGATCCACAGGTTCCCGTCATGGTCCTCGAGGAGCGCCTTGACCGACTCGCCGGGGAGACCGTCGGCGCTGGTGAAGAGACGGACGTCGTCGCCCTCGAGCCTCGCCAGCCCGTGCCCCAGGGTGCCCACCCAGATCGTGCCGGCCCGGTCCTCGAGCAGGCTCAGGATGCTCTCGTGGGCCAGCATGGCGGCCTTCGGGTCGGGGTTCGACCAGGCGGTGAAGCGGTCCCCCTCGACCAGCCCCAGGCCCTGTTTGCGCGTCCCCACCCACAGCTTCGATCCCGTGGGCAGCAACGACAGCACCGTGGCGCCGGCGAGAGGTCCGTGGGCGTCGACCTGCCGCCAGTCCTCGCCGTCGAGGCGCCACAGCCCCTGGTCCCCGGTGCCCACCCAAAGCTCGCCGCCGGGGCCTTCGGCAAGGGCGTGGATCGAGGCCTCCGCAAGCACCGGGTGGCCGGCGGTGACCTGTTCGAAGGCCCGGTTCCGGTAACGGCTGACGCCGCCGCCGCGGGTACCGATCCACAGGCTGCCGTCGCTCCCTTCGAGGAGAGTCCGGACGAAGCTGCTGGCGAGGCCGTCGGTGTTGCGCGCGTCGAAGACGACGAACCGGTGGCCGTCGAAGCGGACCAGGCCCTCCTGGGTGGCGATCCACAGGTACCCGTCGCGGGTCTGGAGCAGGCTCTGGACGTGGCTCTGGGGCAGCTCGTCCTGCCAGCGATCGTGGATGTACTGGCTCGGCAGCTTGGCCGGATCGAGGGCGAGGGCCGCCGGTGGCACGAAGGCCGCCAGGCCCATCGCCACGACCATGGCCCGCCACCGACGCGGGCCGGTCCCGGCCCGACGAGACGATCGCGGGCGAGGCAAGTGGACTCGCTGGACTCCTGTCATGGGTCGTTAATCTACCGCACCATATGGTCTGGTCCCATGGCAAGGACGCTTGAAGGACATGCCGGACCAAGAACCTGAGAGGAGATGCACCATGCTGGGTAAATTCAGACGGAAGAGCGAGCTTCGGATCCTTGGACAGCGCGTTGCAGGGGCCACCGCGCTGCTACTTCTCGGCAGCGCCGTGTTGATCTCCCTGACGGGAAATCCGCGAAGCGCGACCGCGGCCACCGCCGACGACGTGCTCGACTGCACCGCCGTCCTCAACATCCAGATCACCGAGCTCCAGCGCCAGACCACCCGTGCGGTCAAGGCGATGCGCGAGACCCCGGAAGCTACCATCCCGGACCTGCGCCATCTGATCTCGATCCACAGCGGAATCTCCGAGGCGGACCTCATCGCCTCCGGCCAGCCGATGCAGAAGCTCGCCGGCGAGGCCATGGCCGCGCGCATCGCGCAGAAGACGCTGGCCGAGGTGCGGGCGCTGGTCGACGGTGGCACCAGCATCCGCGACATCGTCGTCAACTCGGGCGCCGAGCCGCAGATCATGCTCTTCGCGCTCAACGGCATGAACTCCGCGCTCAACTTCCACACCCACGTCGCCCGCACCATCGGGCTCCCCGACACCGACGGTGACGGCATCCCCAACATGCGCGACGACGACATCGACGGCGACGGTTTCCTCAACTGGGGTGATGCCGACGTCGACGGGGACGGTCTCGGCAACGACGTCGACGACGACATCGACGGCGACGGTCTCGCCAACCTCTTCGACGACGACGTCGACGGCGAC
>JAGQSE010000686.1 GCA_020439725.1 Acidobacteriota bacterium | reverse complement strand
AGCTTTTGGCGCTGCTCTTGGTAGGCGACGGAGATCTCGTCGTAGGCGTCCTGGTGCCAGGGGGTGGGGATCGGCGTGCCCTCCTGGACCAGGTCGCTCCACTTGAGATTCTGGCCGGGGAGCAGGGCGGTGACGTTGGGCTCCCAGGGCTCGACCCCGGGTTTGGTGAAGCCCTGGTAGGAGACCTGCGAGGTGTAGTACTCGTCGCCGAGACCGGCGAAGGAGTGACCGAACTCGTGGACCACCAGGTAGGCGTCCTCGGCGTTGTGGGCGGCGGCGGTGGTCCACAGCTCGTAGATACCGCCACCACCGTACTTGCGGTTGTTGGCCAGCAGGATCAGCGCATCGTAGGGCTGTTGCGCGGCGATCTCGCGCAGCCGCCGGTTGGCGAAGGTGAGGACGTAGCGCTCCGAGTCGAAGGCGTTGTAGGTCAGGCCCAGCGCCGTGTTGTGCCAGGCGCCGGCGCGCGGATCGGTGACTCCTGCGTCGTGGGACGGCGGCATCAGCGCGCGGACGTTGAAGCTGCCCTTGCGCGAACGGAAGGGCTCGGTGGCGAAGAGCGCGGCGGTGAGGCGCTCGACGTCGGCCTCGAAGACGTCGCTGTCGCCGGCGGTGTAGCCGTCGCCGAGGATCAGCAGGTCGACGGAGGTCTCGACGGGACCGCCCTCGAGGACCGTCCAGGCCTCACCGACCTCGGGGATCGGGGAGCGGTCGACGGTTCGGCCCGCCGGATCGATGGGCGTCGAGTAGATCTCGCCGAAGCTGCCGTCGTCCTGGCGCTTCTTGAGGACCACGTCGACGGGCCGCCGCGGCTCGGGGAAGCGCACGCTCTCGTGGATCGTCCGCCAGACCCCCTTCTGGGCCTCGCCGGTGGTCTCCCACTCGCCATAGATGCTCGCGAAGCCGTGGCTGAAAAGGACGCGGTGGGTCGCGCCGTCACGGACCTCGAGGAAGTATTTGCCCAGCCCGCTGGTGTCCTCGAGCTGCACCCGGCTGCCGGGCCACGGGCCCTCGCGGCGCACCGAGTCGACGGCGAAGTGCTCCTCGCCGGCGGTGCCGCTGTGGAAGAGGTCGAGACGCCAGGTGGCGCCGGTGAAGTCGGCGTCGAAGGCGGTGGCCTGCTGAGCCGCGGCGGCCGAGGTGGCGACCAGGAGGGAGAGGCAAAGGGCAACGAGGCTGCGAGATGCGGTCATGGGGATGAGTCCTCCGTCTTCTGGGGCGAGCCGGCAGCGAGCCGGGAGCGGTCAGGTCGTTGGCGGGAAGTGTAAACGAGAGGCGTTCCTGGTCGGGGGGAGGCGAGGGTGGCGTAAGATCTTCGAGCTCAACCGCTGTTGCTGATTCCATCCGGTCCGGAAGGAGGACCCATGAGCTCTCGATCGTCGGCCGTCGTCTCGACCTCTTTCATCGTCGCAGTCCTCGCGCTGGGGCTCGGTACCGGTCTCGTCGTCGGTTGCACGGGTCCGGTGGAGAGCCCACAGCCGGCCTTCGACGAGGCTGCCTGGCGCCAGGACGTCGAAGCGTGGCACCAGCGCCGGATCGAGGCGCTGCACAAACCCGACGGCTGGTTGACGCTGGTGGGGCTCTTCTGGCTCGACGACGGCGACAACCGCTTCGGCTCCGATCCCTCGTCGGATCTGGTCTTCCCCGACAAGGCACCACCGATCGCCGGGGTCTTTCACGTCGAGGACGGCAAGGTGTCCGTGACGGCGGAGCCCGGTGTCGATCTCGAGCATGACGGCGAGGCTGTGACCGAGCTGACGCTGGTGAGCGACGCCGACGCCGACGGCGAGCCGACGGTGCTCTCCCTCGGCAGCTTGAGATTCTTCGTCATCGATCGCGAGGGCAGCCTCGGTATCCGGCTCCGCGACACCGAGAGCCCGTTGCTCACCAGCTTCGAGGGTATCGAGCGCTTCCCCCTCGACCCGGCGCTGCGCCTCGACGGCCGCTTCGAGCCCTACGACCCGCCCAAGTCCATCGCCATCCCCAACGTCCTCGGCGGCACCTTCAACGAGGAGTCACCGGGCGCGGTGGTCTTCGAGCTCGCCGGTCGCCAGCATCGGCTGGACGCCACCGCCGAGGCCGACGGCAGCCTCTTCGTCGTCTTTGGTGACACCACCAACGGCAAGGAGACCTATGGCGGCGGGCGTTTCCTGACCGCCGAGGCACCGGTGGACGGTCACGTCGTGGTCGACTTCAACCGCGCCTACGATCCACCCTGTGTCTTCACCCCCTACGCCACCTGTCCGCTGCCGCCGCCGCAGAACAAGCTCGACGTCCCGATCCTTGCCGGTGAGAAGACCTACGGCCACCACTGAGGTGCCGACGGAGCGGGACGAGGTCGTGGAACGGAGCGGTCAGAGGTCGGTGCGACACAGCCCGCGATCGGCGGCGCACTGGCTTTCGTAGGCGCGGGCGAGGTAGCGCAGCAGGATCTGGCCGGCCTCTTCGGCGCTCCGGCCATAGACGACGATGCCGTCCTCATGCCCGCCCATGGCGAAGATCTGCGTTTCGCCGAGCGTGCCCGACCGGAACAGCCGCTGGACCTCGGCGGCCATCTCGGGGGTGCCGTAGGCGACCCGAGGGTCCGAGACCGGGATCCGTAGCTCGCGGGCCCGGCGCCACAACACCGGTCCGTGACCATGGAAGACGAAGCGGATCTGCGGCCCCAGGTCGTAGACCGCGCCATGGGTCAGCGATTCCGACGAGGGTAGGACGAGCCCGTGGCTGGTCGCGCGGTTGGCGCGGGCGTCGTAGCGCTCGACGACGCACAGGTCGCCGACACCGATGCAGGCCAGGCCCGCGGTCTGAGTACCGGTGATCAGGAAGGAGCGACGGCCCTTGGGCGCCGCCGGCGGCC
>JAGQSE010000685.1:436-3484 GCA_020439725.1 Acidobacteriota bacterium | reverse complement strand
AACGCGCGGGCGGGCGGATCCGTGCCCCTCCTGGCGTAGGACACGGAACGGCCCGTGCTCCCCGCCGACGCTGCTAGACTCCCAGCATGTCCGAGAGCCAAGCCCTCCTAAGCCGGATCAGCGCGAACCCCGACATCTTCGGCGGCAAGCCCATCCTCCGGGGTCTCCGGATCTCCGTCGAGACCGTGCTCAGCCTCCTGGCCCAAGGCGTCCCACAAGACGAGATCCTCGACGACTACCCGGATCTAGAGCCGGATGACATCCGGGCTTGCCTGGTTCGTGAAGAGGCCTTGCTGCGGGACTGAGTTCGTCCAGACGAGCAGGGGTCGACTCACGGCTCGAAAGGCCTACTTCGTCCGCCGGGACTACTATCTCCAAGTCCACGGTAGACCTCTTTCCGATCGCCTATCCGGATTACCAGCACGACGAGACGCGCATCCTCGACCGAGTAGACGATCCGGTAGCGACCTTGGCGGATGCGGTACCAGCCATCACCGCCAGCGAGCTTTCGACATCCGCCGGGGCGAGGCTCCGTAGCCAGCGCGGTGATCTTGCGAACTACAGCGCGACGATCAGAGGCTCTCGAGATTCGGTCGAGGTCCTTGGCGGCCGATGGACTGATCAGTAGGTCATAGGCGGCCACGACGACGGAGATCCTCGACAACCGATTCGAAGCTCAGGACCGGTTCGTTCTTCCTCGCCTCGATGGCCGCCAGATCGGCCGCATCCTCTGCCAGGCTTTGCCGGACCGCCTCGTTGACAAGGTCAGAGATCGACCGGTCGAGGTCTGCCGCCTTGAGCCGGAGAGCTCGGTGGATGTCGGGTTCGAAATAGACCGTCGCTCGCTTGGGAGGGTCTTGTGTTCTCATGACCCAATAGTAGCGTCACAACGTCAAGTCGCCAAGACGTCCCCAGAAACTGTCTAGTAGCCCAAAAGGAAGGTCGCGACTAGCCGCCGTCGGTTCCTGCGTCCATCGCCCCCCGCACCACCGGTGCCACCCGCTTGCCCAGCAACTCGATGGAGCGTTGCATGGCCTCGGTCTCGAGGGCGGCGGGGGTCATCTGGAAGGTGACGCGGGCGAGGCCGCCGAGGGTCTCGTGGGCGTGGAGGATCTTGTCGGCGACGGCCTTGGGGTCGCCGATGAGGAAGGCGCCGTGGGGGCCGCACATGGCCTCGAACTGGCGTCGGTTGGGCGGTGGCCAGCCGCGCTCGCGACCGATCTCGGTGAACATGTGCTCCCAACCGGGATAGAAGGCGTCCTTCGCCTCGTCCGAGGTCTCGCCGACGAAACCCATGGCATGGACGCCGACTTTCAGGGTCTCCGGCGCATGACCGGCGCGTCCACCGGCCTCGCGGTAGAGGTCGACGAGGGGGCGGAAGCGGCGGAACTCGCCGCCGATGATCGCCACCATCAGCGGCAGGCCCAGGGCACCGGCTCGCACGAAGGATTGCGGCGTGCCACCGACCCCGAGCCAGATCGGTAGCCTCGCCTGGTGGGGCCGGGGATAGACACCCTGGCCGTGAAGCGCCGGCCGAAAGCGTCCAGACCAGCGGACCTCGGTCTCCTCACGGAGCTTCAAAAGCAGGTCGAGCTTTTCGGCGAAGAGGTCGTCGTAGTCCTCGAAGCGGAAGCCGAAGAGCGGGTAGGCCTCGCCGAACGAGCCGCGACCGACGACCATCTCGACTCGCCCCCGGGAGATCAGGTCGACGGTCGCGAACTCCTGGAAGACCCGCACCGGATCGGCGGCGCTGAGCACCGTCACGGCGCTGGTCAGACGGATCGCGCGGGTGCGCGCCGCGGCCGCCGCCAGGATCACCGCCGGTGCCGAGTCGAGGAACTCCTCGCGGTGATGCTCTCCGATGCCGAAGACGTCGAGGCCGACATGGTCCGCTGTCTCGATCTCGGCGAGGAGATCGGCCATGCGATCCGTCGGCGACGGCCGCCGGCCCGTCGTGGGCTCCGGCAGGATCGCGGCAAAGCTGTCGAGACCGATTTCCACGGTTCTGGTCCTCCGAATTGCGTGAGGCGTCCGTCTCCGGACGGATCCTCAGACGTACATCCCGCCGGAGACCTCGATCCGCTGCCCGGTCACCCAGCGGTTGGCGTCACCCAAGAGTGCCGCCACCATCGGTCCGATGTCCTCGGGCAGCCCGGCCCGACCGAGAGCCGTCACCGAGGCGACATAGGCGTTGAGATCCGCGTTGTCGCGCACATGGCCACCTCCGAAATCTGTCTCGATGGCACCCGGGGCGACGGTGTTGACGGCGATCCCCCGAGGCCCGAGCTCCTTGGCCAGGTACCGTGAAAAGACCTCGATGGCCCCCTTCATCATCGCGTAGGCCGAATAGCCGGGCAGGCTGAAGCGTGCCAAACCGCTCGAAACGTTGACGATCCGGCCCCCGTCTTGAAGCACCGGAAGCAGCTTCTGGGTGAGGAAGAAGACACCCTTGAGATGGACCCGCATCAGCGAGTCGAAGCCGTCCTCGGTGGTCTCAGCCACCGACGCCGAGTAGCCCATTCCCGCGTTGTTGACGAGAGCGTACAGGCGCTCCGCCGAGAAGGTCTCTTGAAGCGCCTTCCGAAGCCCTGCTACGAACGCGTCGAAGGACGCGACGTCCCCCGTATCGAGCTGAAGCCCCACCGCCCTGCGCCCAGCCGCCTCGATCTCGGCAACGACCTCCTGGGCCGCATCGCGGTTGCTTTGATAGGTGACGACGACGTCCTTGCCGGCGGCGGCGAGGGCCAGGGCCATGCTGCGGCCGAGGCCCCGGCTGCCGCCCGTCACCAGGACGATCTTGCTTCCCGCCGTGTTGTTCTCGATCTCAGGGCTCATGCTCGAACTCTCCTTGTGGTCCTAGAAACGTGCGGGCGGTCTTGGATCTCGCCGCTTCGCCGGCCCGCGTGGGTCGTGAGCAGAAACGGCTCGCCGGCACGATACGTCTGTCGTACTGCTCGCCGAGCGGTACCGGTGTGTCGATCTCGTGAGGGCCCTCGCCGGTAGAGCGCTACAGCGGCACCACCCCGGCGTAGCGGACCCCGGTCAGAT
>JAGQSE010000685.1:0-353 GCA_020439725.1 Acidobacteriota bacterium | reverse complement strand
GACATCAGCTCGACCGAGGCGCGGAAGAAGCGCTCGAGCCGCTTGGCGGCGATGCCGATCTCGAGGCGGGCACGCAGGTTTGCTTTCTGCGTCGCGATACCCACCGGGCAGTTGTTGGTATGGCAGGCGCGCATCCCGAGACAGCCGATGGCCTGGAGCGCCGAGTTGGCCACCGCCACCCCGTCGGCCCCCAACGCCAGTGCCTTGGCGAAGTCCGCAGGGGTGCGCAGCCCGCCGGTGATGATCAAGGTCACGTCGCGCCGCCCCCGCCGGTCGAGGTGGGCCCGGGCCCGCGCCAGCGCCGCCATGGTGGGCACCGAGATGTTGTCGCGGAAGATCAGCGGCGCCGCGCC
>JAGQSE010000684.1:10731-11059 GCA_020439725.1 Acidobacteriota bacterium | reverse complement strand
TGCCGGCGACTTTCCTGCCGGCGACCTGCCCGCCGGCCTGGCGGATCCGTTGCACCTCGGCCATTCGCCGTGGCCCGAAGTGTTCGCCTGGCTCGCCGTCCTCGGAGTGTTGGCGCTGCTGGCCTGGGCCTACGCCGGCCGGCGGCGGCGAGCCGCCGCACCGGCGCCCGCCCCTCGCCCTGCGGCGCCCGCCGCACCGGCGAGCGGTGGTGACGACGCTCTCGCGGCGCGGATCCGCGAGCTCCACCAGCGTCATGCCACGAGCTTGGAAGTGCGCGCGGGCTGTCATCGGCTGTCGGCGCTGACCCGTGAGCATCTCGAGAGGGGA
>JAGQSE010000684.1:0-10634 GCA_020439725.1 Acidobacteriota bacterium | reverse complement strand
TTGGGTCCCCCGTACCGCCGGCGAGCTCGAGGCGCGGCTGGGGGACGAGGCGCGAGCCCGCTTTTTCAGCGCGTTGGCCCGGCTCCAATTCGGTCGCCGGGCTCCCAACCTACGCGACTGGAAGACGATCTGCGACCGGGCGATCACCGTCCTGACGGGACCCGACGGGTCGACGGGAGGGGACCCATGACCAGCGGTTGGGGTCTTCTCGCACCGTGGTGGCTCGTGCTCTTGGCCCTGCTGCCACTCCACGCGCTGCTCCGCCTGCGGAGCGCGCGCGACGCCGTCGACCTGGCTCCGCTGCAACACGCGCCGCCGGGGCTCGGACGTCGCTGGAGGTGGGCGGCGGGGGTGCTTCTGCCCGTCGAAGTGGTGCTCCTCGCCCTCGTCGTGGTGGCGCTGGCCGGTCCCTACCGCGAGAGCCGTCGCACCGTGGTCGAAGACCCGGGAGTCGACCTGGTGCTGGTCCTCGACGTCTCGCTGTCGATGCTCGCCGAGGACTTCCCGCCGAACCGTCTCGAGGTGCTGCGGCGTCTCGCCGGTGAGCTGCTGACCCGCTCCGGTGGCAACCGGGTCGGCCTGGTGATTTTCGCTCGCGACACCTATGTCCAATCGCCCCTGACCACCGACCGTCGCGCTCTCCGGAGCCTTCTCGAAGGGGTTCAGGTCTACGCCGTGAACACCCATCGCAGCGGCGGCACCGCGCTCGGCGACGCACTCCTGGTGGCGGCCGACCAGCTGCGCCGGGTGCGGGTGGCGGGGCGGGACCAGGCGCTGGTCCTGATCACCGACGGCGAGAGCAACGAGGGGCTCGATCCGTTGCTGGCAGCGCGTTTCGTCCGCCAGCTGCCGGCCCGGCTGTACGCCTTGGGGGTCGGTGGGGAGAGGCCCGTCGAGGTGCTTTTCGAAGGGCGGCCGGTGGGCGCGCCGGACGCGCCCTTCCGGACCAGCTTCGACGACGGCCAGCTCCGCCGCCTGGCCGAGGTCGCCGGAGGCCGCTACTTTCGCGCCACCGACGTCGGAGCCCTCGAGGCGATCTTCGACGAGCTCTCGCGGCTCGAGCACGCGCCCCTCGAGACCCGGACGGTCATCCTGCGCCGCTCGCTACGCGGTTGGCTGGCGCTCGCGACCTTCGGGCTTTTCGCCCTCGCCCTGCTGGTCGAGGGCGGTCTGCTCCGGAGACCGTGGCGGTGATCGTCTTCGAGCATCCTGGCCGGCTGTGGCTCGCCGTGCCGTGGCTCTTCGCCTGGTGGGTCTTCGCATGGCACCAGCGGCGTGCCCATGGTTGGGTGCTCGCCTTGGTGGCACCGCGGCACCGGCGACGTCTGACGCGGGTGGGAGCGCGGGGCCTCGGCGTGTGGCTGGCGGGCGCCCTCGTGGCCGGTGGGCTGCTGGTGGTCGCGGCGGCGGGGCCCGGTTCGCCCAAGGGTGGTGGCGCGCGGGCCGCCGGCGGCCGGGTGCTCGTCCTGCTCGACGCTTCGGCGAGCATGGCCGCGACGGATCTGACGGTGGCGGCGGGGGAGGAGCCGGTGAATCGGTTCGAGGCGGCGCGCCGCCTCGCTCTCGCCCTGGTCGATGGGCTCCCCGACGAGCGCTTCGCGCTGGCGAGCTTCTCGGGGGTGACGACGCTCCACCTGCCGGCGACGACGGACCGACAGGTGGCCGCCGATGCCCTGCGCTCCGCCGACTTCCACACCTTCTACCGCTCGACGGGCTCGAGCCTCGAGGGAGCCCTCGACCTCGTTTTGGAAATGGCCGAGGCGGACCTGGCGGAGGCCGAGCCGACGGGGGCCGAGGCCAGCGGCAAGCCACTAGATCTGCAGGTGGTGTTGATCGGCGATGGAGAGGTGCCGCAGAAGGAGGACTTTGAACCGTCGCTGGCGGCGGTGGCCGCCCTCGGCGTGCCGGTCCACGCGGTGGCGGTGGGCAGCGAGGCAGGTCAGGCGCGGCTGATCTACCACATGGCGGACGTGGCGGCGGGCAAGGCGCCGGACGAACGGCGGGTGCTCGCGGAGTTCACCACCCGACGGGTCGATGGCCAGTTCCGGCACATCGCCTCGTCCACCGGCGGCCGGTTCGCGACTCTCGAGAGTGGATCCGTGCCGCCGGAGCTGGTTCAAAGGCTCGTCAAGGTGATCCGTCGGGTGAGCGCTCGGCGACCCGCCGCGAGGGACGAGGCCGCTGCGCGGGACCTCTCGGCCTGGCCGCTGGCCTTCTTCCTGCTGTTCTTCGTCGTCGACGCGGTGCTCGATCGCTGGCGGCGCCCTGTCGTGGCACCGGCCTTCGACCTGGCTCGGTTGGGGCGGACGTCCCGAGGGCCCACGCCACCGGCTGTCGTCCTCGTCCTTCTCCTGCCTTTCTTCGGTGCCGTGCTCGGCTGCGGCGAAGGCGCTGCGACACGTGCCCACCGGGAGAACGAGGCGGGCATCGCGTTCGACACCACCGGAGCCCACGCCATCGCCCGCACTCATTACCGCCGCTCCGCCGCGGAGGGCGTGCGACCCGAGGTACCGATCTACAACCGGGCTCGCTCGACCGCCCTCGAGGGGGACCTGTCGGCGGCCCACGACCAGTTCCAGGAGGCCTTGCGGCTGGCGCCGGGGTTGGGCGAAGCGATCTACGGCGACGGTGTGGTGCTCTACGGATGGGGCGAGGAGGAGCGCGATCCGGCGGGCTGCCAGCTCGACCGTACCCTCGAGCTGTGGCGCGCCGCGGCGGGGCGGTTCCGGGAGGTCGTCGAAGGGGCCTTCGCCGAGGAGCTCCGAAGGGATGCGGCAGCCAACGGTGCGCATGTCGCGGAACGGGTCGCAGCGCTCGAAGCGCTCCAGGCGAGCCCACCGGAGGCTTGCGGCGGGTCGTCGGGGGGCGGCGGAGCCGCTGGTGACGGCGGTGGCGGCGGTGGCACCGGCGGTGATCGCGGCGGCGGTGGCGGTGCTGGCAGTGAACCGGGAAGGCCCCCCAGGGCCGGGGAGGCACCGCCCGGCGCCGCGCCGGAGGGGGCCGGCAACGACCTCGATGGGCCGCTCTCGCCCGACCAGCTGGCGGGTCTCGAGGCCGAGCTCGAGCGGATCCGGGGGCAGGCCCAGGAACCGGGGAAGCTCCACCGCCGGACCCGCCAGGAGCAGTTTCCAAAGAGCGAATGGCAGGCTCCGGAGCCCAAGATCTGGTGGTGAGGAGGCTCTTCGGGGTGAGCGTCGGCGGTCTCTGCCAAGACTTCCTCGCTTGACAATGGTTGTTGTCACTCCTAATGTCTCGACGTTTGGCACGGGAGGGCGCGGGAGACCTCGAAGGGGAACCCATGGCCGGCGCACTACGCGACGAAATCCGCCAGCGAACACCGTTTCGCAGTCCCGAGGAGGAGGCCTATCTCAACCTCCAGCGCACCGCGGCTCACCTGCTCCAGGCCCACGCCGCCTTCCTCCGCTCCTACCGCCTGACCCCCACCCAGTACAACGTCCTGCGCATCCTCCGCGGTTCGCACCCCGACGCCCTCGCCTGTCGCGAGGTGGGGGAGCGGATGGTGACGCCGGTCCCCGACGTCACCCGCCTGCTCGATCGTCTCGAGGCCCAGGCGCTGGTCGAGCGGCAGCGTGACCTGGGGGATCGCCGGATCGTCCAGGTGGGGATCACCGAGGCGGGGCTCGAAGCGCTGGCGGCGGTCGACGGACCGCTGGCCAAGTGGCTCTCCGAGCGTCTCGGAGGACTCGGCGCCGACGAGCTCCGCCAGCTGAGCCGCTCGCTCGAGGTGCTGCGCCGGGACGAGGGTTGACGGCTGTCGCGGAAATATCTGTTGCCACGTTCATTGTTGTAACGACAGAATCGCGATGACCGCGAAGGAGATGACCATGAACGACCGCATCCTCGGCATCCACCACGTCACCGCCATCGCCACCGATCCGCAGACCAACCTCGACTTCTATGCCGGCCTTCTGGGTCTGCGGCTGGTCAAGAAGACGGTCAACTTCGACGATCCGCGCACCTACCACCTCTACTACGGCGACGAGACCGGAAGCCCGGGAACCATCCTGACGTTCTTCCCCTGGCCCGGTGCCCGCCGTGGCAGCCGCGGTGCCGGCCAGACGACGGCCACGGCCTTCGCCATCCCCGAAGGCACTCTTCCCTGGTGGCGCCGCCGGCTCGAGGCGGCCGGGGTGATCCTGGCGGAGCCGACTCGGCGCTGGGGGCAGGAGGTCCAGCCCCTGCTCGATCCCGACGGTCTGCTCCTCGAGCTGGTAGAGGATCCACTGGCGGCGGTGCGCCGGCCTTGGAGCGAAGGACCTGTGGGTGAGGCGCAGGCGATCCGCGGCTTCCACGGCGTCACGCTGCTCGAGGCCGACGCCACCGATACCCTCGACCTGGTCCACGGCACGATGGGTTTCGAGATCCTCGGCGAGGACGGCGAGCGCACCCGGCTCCGGATCGGCCGCGAGGGGGATCCGGGGCTCCACCTCGACATCGTCGACCGGCCTGGAGAGGCGCTGGGGCGGGTCGCTGCCGGCTCGGTGCATCACGTCGCCTGGCGGGTCGCCGGAGACGAGGAGGAGCTCGCCTGGCGGCGGAGGCTGACCGCGGCGGGGCTCGGCGTGACCCCGGTCCAGGACCGCCAGTACTTCCACTCGATCTACTTCCGCGAACCCGGCGGCGTGCTCTTCGAGATCGCCACCGACACTCCGGGATTCGACCTCGACGAGAGCGTCGCGGAGCTCGGCTCGGGGCTCCAGCTGCCGCCCTGGTACGAGCCGCGCCGCGGCGAGATCGAGGCCTCGTTGCCCGAGCTCGGCGCCCCGGTGGTGCCGGCGGCGGTCGAGCCGTGACCGAGCTCCACCAAGGAACGCCGACGCGGGTCTCGGGGGCCGACCTCGAGACCGCCTCGGGTGCGGTGATCCTGGTCCACGGCCGCGGTGCCGGCGCCGAGAGCATGCTCGAGCTGGCGCCCTACCTCGGTCGCCCGGATCTGGCCTACCGGGCACCCCAGGCGGCCCGTCGCACGTGGTACCCGCACAGCTTCCTCGCCCCCCTCGAGGCGAATCAGCCGTGGCTCGACTCGGCCCTCGACAGGCTCGATGCGGAGCTCGAGACGGTGCTCGTCGCGGGGCTCGGGCCGGAGCGGGTGATGCTCCTCGGCTTCTCGCAAGGAGCCTGTCTGGCTCTAGAGCTGGCAGCACGCCGCCCCCGACGCTTCGGCGCCGTGGCGGCGCTCACCGGGGGTCTGATCGGGCCCCCGGGGATCCACCGCGGCGAGACGGGCTCCCGCACGGGCTCTTTGGAAGGTGTCCCCGTCTTCCTCGCCGCCGGCGATCCAGACCCCCACGTCCCCTGGTGGCGGGTCGAGGAGAGCGCCGAGATCCTGCGAGGTCTGGGCGCCGACGTCGACCTGCGCCGCTATCCCGGCATCCCGCACACCATCGTCCCCGATGAGATCGAAGCGGTGCGGGGGCTGTTGGCGGGGATGGGTGGGTAGCGCCTGCTGGTGATCGTTCCTATGATGCCCCGAAAGGTACGCGAGGCCCGGGAGCTTGATCGCCAGGGCTGCGCTCCTCCGAGACGACCCCCGAATGCACCTCTATGAATCGATCGGTCACGGCTACGGTGCGGTACGTCGGCCGGACCCTCGGATCGGGGCGGTGATCGACGGGGCGCTGGGTTCTGCGGAGCGTGTGGTCAACGTCGGTGCCGGCAGCGGTTCCTACGAGCCCGAGCATCGGCGCGTCGTGGCGGTGGAGCCGGCGTGGACGATGGTCCGGCAGCGGAGCGCGGGCGCGGCACCGGTGGTGCGGGCGACGGGGACGCGTCTGCCGTTCGCCGATCGCTCCTTCGATGCCAGCCTGGCGATCCTCACGCTCCATCACTGGCCCGACGTCGAGGGAGGTCTCGCCGAGCTCACACGAGTCGCCCGCGACCGAGTCGTCATCCTGACCTGGGATCCCGGCTTCGCGGGGTTCTGGCTCACCGGCTACTTCCCCGAAATCCTGACCATCGACCGGCGGATCTTTCCCGCCATCGATCTGCTTCGAGGGGGGCTCGGACCGATCGCGACCCGACCGGTACCCGTCCCCGCCGACTGCACCGACGGCTTCCTGGGCGCCTACTGGCGGCGGCCCGAGGCCTATCTCGATCCTGCCGTGCGCGCCGCCATCTCGACCTTCTCGAAGCTCCGCGACGTCGAGCCGATCCTGGCCCGGCTGGCACGCGACCTCGAGACCGGCGCCTGGAACGAACGCCACGGTCACCTTCTCGCGCTCGACGAGCTCGACCTGGGGTATCGGCTGGTGGTGACGCGCTGAGCCGTCCAGACGGGCTCAGTGGAAGAAACGCCAGCCCTCGAGGATGTCGGATTCGCGAAGCACCAGCACGTCGCCTTCCATGCGATGGGCCAGGGGTAGTGGACGACAACCGCCGCCGCCGCGATTGATCGTCGACAGCCGGCTGGCGGTCTCGCATTTGTTGTCGATGATCCAGCCGTTCTGAGCGGAGAAGCCTCGCCGCGCCTTGTAGTGGCTGTTGTTGGCGTTGAAGCCGACCTGGACGACGCCGCTCTCGTCGCGGCCGACCAGGAACTCGACCTCCTGGTTGGCGCCGTTGAGGAAGCGGTAGAAGCGCACCTCGAGGGGCTCTAGATCGTGGAGGTCGAGGCGCACGACGCCGTCCGCATCGGGGCGGACCCGCTCGAACCGGGACCGGCCGTACCCGGCCTCGACCACGAAGTCGATGGCCAGGAACAGCGCCAGGAACGCCAGTACGAAAAGGATGCCGCCTTTGGGTGTCCAACGTTTCATCACGCGTCTCCGGTGGAGCTCGGTGGAACGAGAGGCTCGCCATGAGGAGCCTCGGGAGGGGAGCCTCGGAAGCTCCGGGCTCATTGTCTCATGCTGATGGAGCCCGCCGCCCCGCGGATCGGGTGGTGCCATCGCAGCTGGTACGATTGCTTTTTTGATGGATATCGGCTCACGCGGAACCGGAGGGACCATCGATCGTCGGGAAGGAAGGGGCGAGGTGAAGACGCACGAATCGAGATCCTGGGTGGCCCGGGCGCTGGCGCGGCGGGTCGTCGGTTTGATCATCTTGGCCACCTGCCTCGCGCCCTCCCTGGGGCTCGCGCAGGAGCCTGGGCAAGGGCAGGAGCTGAGCCTCGAGGAGGCCCTGGCCCGGTCGACGGAGCAATCGGACGAGCTCCGGGCCAAGGTCGCTGCGGATGCCAAGGACAGCGACGCCTGGAGGGCTCTGCTCATGATCGAGCCCTTCCGCGTCGTCCAGCAGCTCCTTGTCCAGGACCCCAATGCCACCCGGGAAGCGCGCAACGACGCCGGAAAGCGGGTGGTCGCTCAGGTTCTCGCGGCGTGGATCGCTGCTGATCCGTCGGCCGCCGGCCCGTGGCTGATCCAGGCCGGGCGCGAGCTCGAAGGCGACGCCCGGGATGACTTCGTTCTCGGCTTGCCGGCACGGTTTCCCGACGATCCGGCGGCCTTCGAGGCGGCGGAGCGAGTGCTCCGGGCGCGCGGTGAGGCGCAGAAGGCCGGCGAGATGCTCGAAGGCTTCGCACGACGGCATCCGGACCTGCCCGGGGCCTACCAGCTGGTCTTCCGGCACTTTCAGGACCAGGGCAACACGCCGCGAGCCCAGGAGTGGCTCGACCGCTGGCTCGCGCGCTGGCCCGGCAGCGGCGAGGCCCTCGACGCCTGGCTGAGCAGCCAGGAGGCCCAACGGGATCCGGAAGCGATGCGCCCGGCCCTCGAGCAATTCCTCGCCTCGGCGCCCGAAGACCCGAAGACCCTGGGATTTTGCACCCGCCTGGTGAGCGAGGCGTCCGGCGCCTATCGCCCCGAGGCACGGCGGTGTCTGCGCGCTTTGTCCGAGGGGAACGATCCCGACCTGGCACGTCAGGCGGCGGAGCAGCTGGTGCGCGCCGCCGGTCTCGACCAGGACTGGGAGACGGCGCGATGGGCGGCGGCACGGCTGCCTCAGGAGGAGCGGGGCATCCGGCTTCTGCGCGCCCTCAACGCCACGCGGGATCTCGAGACCTGCCCCGAGCGGCTGGCGGTGGCCCGACAGGTGGTGGCACACCTCGACCAGAGCTCGGCGGGCTACGAGGTTTCGGTGGCCTATGGAGCCTGTAGTGCGTACGCCGGTGCCGACGAGGTACTGGCGGCGATGCTCGAAGGGGCTCCGCCCGAGGAGCTGGCACAGGCGGTGAGCACGTTGCATGAAGGCTCCGGCAGGGCTGGCGACGGCGCCCCGCCCGCCGGAGTGGTGATTCCGATCCTCGAGAGGCGGCTTGCCGCAGACCCCGATCGCTACGAGCTGTGGCGCGCGCTCGACGAGGCCTATGCCGCCGCTGGAGCCGAGGACGCGCGTCTCGCCCATTTGAAGCAGTGGATCGCCCAGCTGCCCGATGGCACCTGGGTCCAGCCCTATACCGAGCTCGCGGCGCTGCTCGTCGGGCGCGGAGATCTCGACGGTGCCGCAGCGGTCCTCGAAGGGGCTCCGAAGCAGATGCTCACGAGACCGGAGATCACCAGCGCCCTCCTCGGGGTCTATCTGCTGGCGGGGAAGACGGATCAGATCCAGGCTCTCGGCCGAAGGCTGCTCGAGACCTCGGGGGAGGGCGGCGGTGCGCTCGGTCACCTGACCCTGGCGCGTGCAGCCTGGGCCACGGGTTCGCGGGACGAGGCGCTCCGCCAGTATCGGGCCTACTTCGAGGCGGCGGGCTCCAGCCAGAGAGAGGACCGCGAGTACCTCCAGCTGGTGGCGGAAGGCGGTGCCATCGGCGAGGTCGTGGCGGCGGTCGAGGAGCTCTGTGTGCGCCCGGGACGATCTGGCCACGACGGTGGTGCCGAGGAGTGTGCCGCGGATCACCTCGACAATCTGGGGTTGAGCTACGACGCCGTGCCCTATCTGGCGGCGGCGGCGGAACGGACCCCGGAGAACCGCCGGCTCCTCGAACGTCTCGCGCTGACCGCCCAACGAGGCGGCGAGTCGGAGGCGGCTGACCAGGCGGTGGAGCGCCTGCTCGAGCTCGATCCCAAGTCGGAGCAGACGTGGGCCATCGCCGCCGAGAACGCCTACCATCGCCACGACGTCGAGGAGCTACGGCAGGTCCTGGCGAACAGCCAGCGAGCTCTCGGCGAGCCCATCGAGCGCGGGCTCTTCCTCCTGGGCCGGTTGTATCGCGAGCAGGGCGAGCCGCGGCGGGCTCTCGAGGTCCTCGAACAGCTTCGGGCGGTACATCCCGACTACTACTGGCTCGACGCGGAGATCCGCGACGCCAACACCGCTCTCGGGGCCCAGGTGGCGGCAACGCCCCCGGCGCTGGCACCGGTCCGCGAGTCCGCCGCCGAGGCCGGACGCGAGGCACCGGCTCCCGTAACCCAGGCGGCGAGGCCGGAACCCGGGTCCGCCGCGGAGCTGCTGGCAGAGGCGGACGCCCTCTATGCGGGGCTCGGCGGACACTTCGATCTCGGCGCGGCCCGCGAGCTGTTCAAGAAGGCCGCGGCCACCGGCGACCCGATGGCGACCCTGCGGTTGGCGGGGCTCTACCACCTCGGCAATTGCGGGTTCTCGGTCGATCGACGGCTGGGCGACCGGATGGCCCGGGAGGCGCTGCCGGCGGTCCGCGAGCTGGCCACCGGGGGCGACGACCAGGCTCAGTACCTGTTGGGGTTGAGCTACCTGGTCGGCATCGGCTGCGAGGCGGATGCGCGGCAGGCGAAGCGGTGGTTCGAGGCGTCGGTGGCCCAGGACAACCCCTTCGCCCCCTACAACCTCGCCTGGATGTACCGCGAGGGAGTCGGAGTGGGCCAGGATCGCGACGCAGCGGCTCGCTGGTACCAGCGGGCCGCCGACTTGGGTCACGGCGACGCGCTCTACTCCCTGGCCCAGCTCGAGCTCGGCTCCGGGGACGCCGCCGTGCTGCGCCGGGGCGTCGAGGCGATGCGCCGGGTGGCAGAAATGGGCAAGCCCGACGCGATGCAGGTTGTGGGGAACGTCCTGCTCTACGGCCGACAGGCCGTGGAGGCCGATCCCTCCCAGGCGCGACCGTGGCTGGAGAAGGCGGTAGCGGCGGGCAACCGACCCGCGGTTTTCGACCTGGCCTGGGCCCTGCTGACGGAGCCGACACCGAGCGTCGCCGACCTCGAGAGGACCGCCAGCCTGCTCGACGGCATCGCCGAGGAGAATCCGCAGGCGAAGATGCTCCTGGGGTGGTCGATGGTGGCGGGCCTTCTTCCCGGAACCTCGGAGGAAGGAAGCCTCCTGATCGAGGAGGTCCGGGAACGCGGTGCAGACGGCTTCCAAGCTCTGCCATGGGTCGCCGACGGTGACCGTGGGAGGGCGTTGCTGGCGCGGGGTGCCAGGGCTCTCACCGGCCGCGCCGGAGCCGGCGATCCCGATGCGGCGGCGCTCCTGGCGTCGCAGTACTTCCTGGGTTGGGGAGTTCCCTACGACCCCGCCCGTGCCGTCGAGCTGGCCACCAGGGCGGCGGAGGGCGGATCCGCCTCGGCGATGCGCTATCTCGGCCATGCCTATTTCGTAGGGGAGGGAGTGCCCACGGACAAGAGGGCCGGTGCGGAATGGTGGCGCCGCGGGGCAGATCGTGGCGAGTCGTTTTGCATGATGTTTCTTTCCCAGGCTCTCCGAGA
>JAGQSE010000683.1:4635-4919 GCA_020439725.1 Acidobacteriota bacterium | reverse complement strand
GTGTGGGCCCACAACTCGCACCTGGGGGACGCCCGGGCGACGGAGATGTCGGCACGCGGCGAGCTCAACGTGGGCCAGCTGTGCCGGCAGCGCTTCGGCGACGCCTGCTACGCCGTCGGCTTCGGTACCGATCACGGCACCGTCGCCGCCGCGCGCAACTGGGGTGAGCCGATGGAGATCCGCCAGGTCCGCCCCGCGGAGGCGCGCAGCTACGAGCGGGTCTGTCACGACACGGGGATCCCGCACTTCCTGCTCGGTCTGCGAGCCTCGGGCGAGACTCGGCG
>JAGQSE010000683.1:1749-4547 GCA_020439725.1 Acidobacteriota bacterium | reverse complement strand
CAGTTCGACGAGTGGATCTGGTTCGACGAGAGCCAGGCCGTCCGGCCGCTCGCGAGCCACGAGGTCGCCGGGCTGCCCGACACCTATCCGTTCGGGCTGTGACCGGCCGGCTTCCGGCGTTCCGTCGCTTCGGCCGCTCCCGCGCACTCCTAAGCCCACGCTCAGGACGCTCGTGTAGAGTGATTCGAAGAGCTGCCATCCCTGCCAGGGCTCCGCCGAGCCGTGCCCCTTTCCGACGAGCAGCTTCTGCTCGTGACACGCCTCAAGAACGTCCGAGCTTGCACTTCCAACGCACAGGAGGTTGATCGACCCATGGACTGGCTCCTTCACTTCACCTCGTTGCCCAACCTCCATCCTGCCGTAGTCCACTTCCCGATCGCCCTGGCGCCGGTGGCGCTGCTCTTCGATCTCATGGCCCTTGCCCAGCGCTCGCGCAGGAGTGAGTGGATTCGGGCGGCGAATGCGGTCTGGGTCCTCGCCGCTCTGGGAGCCCTGGTCGCCTTCTGGGCGGGCGGGGAGGCGGAGGACTCGCTGACGACGGGGCTTTCGGCAGCGGCTCACGCCCGGATCGAAAACCACTCGGAATGGGCAAGCGCCACGCTCTGGGCCTTTGGCTCGATCGCCGTGCTGCGGCTGATCCTCAGCCGGTGGTTCGAGAAGAGCACCTGGAAGCTCGTCATCGTGGCCGCGCTTGGTCTGGTCGGAGTGGGACTGGTCGCCTACACCGCCGATCTGGGAGGCGACCTCGTCTACCGGCATGGCATTGCCGTAGAGCGACCCACCGAGAGCGAGACCGCAACGCCCTCGGCCAGCGCCTCTTCAGACGAGAGGGAAGAGCCGTCCGCGACGCTCACGCCTCTCCGAGCATCCACCCGCTCGTCGTGACCCCGGTCGATCCCTGACGCGCACCGATCGCGATGCAACGTCTGACTTCAGCGGGGGACCTCGAGTGAGGGTCCTGGTGGTCGAGGACGATCCGCGGATCTCCGACTTCCTGGAGCGGAGCCTGACCGAGGCGGCCTTCGCCGTGGATGTCGTCGGCGATGGCGAATCCGGACTCGAAGCCGCCCGCGAAGGGCTCCACGACGCCTTCATCGTCGACCTCACGCTGCCGGGCATGGACGGTCTCGAGCTGATCGAGAGATGCCGCGAGATCGGGGTGACCGGGCCGGTGCTCATCCTGTCCGCCCGCAGGTCGGTCGACGAGAGGGTCGAGGGGTTTCGGCGAGGTGGTGACGACTATCTGGTCAAGCCGTTTGCCTTTGCGGAGCTCCTGGCCCGCCTTCAAGCCTTGCTTCGCCGCTCGCCGGCTCCATCGGCTCCCGCCGTGCGGACGGCCGTGGCCGATCTCGAGATGGACCTGCTCCGTAGGCTCGCGTGTCGCGGCACGCGACAGCTCGTCCTGTCTCCGCGAGAGTTCGATCTCCTCGAATACCTGTGCCGCAACGCCGGCCGCGTGGTGACACGAACCATGGTCCTCGACCGCGTGTGGGGTATGAGATCGGATCCTCAAACCAACGTCGTCGACGTCTATGTCCACCGTCTTCGCTCCAAGGTGGATGCTCCGGGGGACCGGCCGTTGATCCGCACGATCCGGGGAGTTGGTTATGTCCTCGAGGAGTGAGCGCGGCCTGGGGACGTCGGCCGCCTGGCGCCTGGCGCTCCCGGGGATCGCAGTGCTGGCGATCGGCTCCGCCGTCGTCATGGCCACGGGCTATGCCCTGCTTTCGGCAAGCGTGCGGGCTCGGGGCGACGCATGGCTCGAGGCTGAGGTCGAGAGCATCGTCATGGAGGCTCGGGATGATGCCTCCACCCTTCGGCCCGGCGATCTCGAGCAGGAAGTCCACGAGCTCGAGATGCACGAGGGCCTCGCCCCCGGAGAACCGGACGACGATGAAGACGAAGACGAGGGCTTCTTCTTTTTGGCGGTGGTGGGACCCGGAGACCGGGTGCTCGTCTCGGCATATCGCGGTCCTAGCTGGGCCTTGAGCGCCGTTCTGGCGGCTGCCTCTCGGGCTCAAGGCCAAAGTGTATGGGTGCCCGTGAGTGGTCTCGAGTACCCGGTGCGCGTGGTCAATCGCTCGATCGACGGGGAGCGGCGGGTCATTGGCGGAGCGACACCCTATGCCGACACCGAGCTGATGGAGGACATCCGCGATCTCGCCGTGGCGAGCTGGCTGGTCATGCTGGCGATCGGGGTCCCGGCGGTTTGGTTCGAGGTGCGGCGCGCCCTGCGCAGGGTGGACCGGCTGACCGAGGTCGCGGGGTCGATCTCCGCCGCGTCGCTCTCCCGCCGGCTTCCCGTGGGCCGGGGCCGCGACGAAATCGACCGCCTGGCGGCCACCTTCAACGCTCTCCTCGATCGGGCAGCCACGGCGGTAGACCAGCTTCGCACCATGAGCGGTGCCATGGCTCATGACCTCCGAACTCCGCTGACCGCGATCCGCGGCGCCCTCGAGCGAGCGACGAAGGAATCCGATCCGGAACGACTCGGGCGGTCTCTAGACCAGGCGATCCACGGCATCGACGACCTCGCCAGCTTTCTCGACGCGACTCTCGATGTCGTGGAGGCCGAAGGTGGGGCGCTTCGCTTGCACCGCTCTCAGATCGGCCTGAGCTCGTTGGCCAAGGATCTCGTCGAGCTCTACGAGCCGGCCGCTCTGGATGCCGGGCTCCTTCTCTCCTTGGAGTCTCCCGCCGAAGTATCGGTCACCGCCGACCGGGCTCTGCTCTCGCGCGCGCTGATCAACCTCTTGGACAATGCGGTCGCTCACCTGCCTGCCGGCACTCGGGTCACC
>JAGQSE010000683.1:0-1649 GCA_020439725.1 Acidobacteriota bacterium | reverse complement strand
GGGGCACGGCTTGGGCCTCGCGATGGTGCGTGCCGTCGCTCTCGCTCACGGCGGGAGCGCAACTCTCGAGCAACCGCAGGCCGGTGGCAGCATCGTTCGTATCGAGATACCCCTCTAGCCAAGATGAACCTTCTGTCATCTCTCTGACAGGACCGGTTCATTTCCATTTCGCAGGCTGTCCTCCGTCGAGAGGGTCCTCCCTCCCGACCGAGTGATCGGATCCACCGTCGGGCCCCTCGTCTCACCGAAGGGCCCGACCCATCGAACCGAATCCGAGGACACCCCATGGAACGTCATCGCCTCTTGCCCGTCGGTCTGCTCGTGTTCGCCCTCGTTCTTCCGGCCGGTTGCGGCCACCAAGGCACCGCCGAGGAGGCCGAAGCGCCCTCTCGGCTCGCCGCGCCGGCACCGGTCTCAACTACCTGGCGGGCCTATGGCGGCGCCCTCCGGGACTGCGTGCGCACCGAGACCGAAACGGAGCAGGGTCTCGAGACCTGGTCGGCGGAGTTTCGAGACGAGCACGGAAACAGGGAAGTCACGACCCTCGCCGATGGCACCCTGGTGTCGGTCGAGACCGACGTCGCCGCCGCCGAGGTCCCCCGTTCCATCCGCGAGCATGCCGCTCGAATCCTCGGCGCGCCTCCGGAGACTTTCGAGCACGCCCGCCTCGCCGTCTACGAGCTCGAAGAGCGGGCCCCGACGGGCGAGGTGAGTGAGCGCTTCGTCGATCCCTTTGGCGTCGTCCTGATGACTCGCCACCTCGACGAGGAATCCGAGCAGGAGGCCGAGGAGTCGATCGCCGATCTGCCCGAGGCAGCACGAGCCGCGATCGAACGAGAAGCTCAGATGGCTCCCCTCGAGGAGATCCAGAAAGAGCGCGACGGCGGCCACGAGGTGCATGCCGCCTCTTGGACGAGCGCCGACGGTCCACGGGAGCTGAAGGTCCTCGATGACGGCTCGCCGATCTCCCTCGAGATCGAAACCGGGAGGCTTCCGGCTCGGGTAGCTGCGCTTCTTCGCGACGCCGAAGAGCCCGCTCGCGACGCCTCCAACACCGAAGACGAGTCCTCGGAGGAGCCGACCGAGCCGGCCGTCGAGCGCATGTTGCTCGACGTGTGGGAGGTCGAAGCGACGGTCGACGGCATCACCCGCCAAGCCTTGATTCGCCCCACCGGCGAGATCCTCGGAGACGTCACGGCCGAGCCACAAGCGGCGGATTCCGACGACTGAACAGCCGGCGCTGGTCGGCCCGCGAAGGAGCGAAATCCATGTCGTCCCTCGAAGCTCCGCAACGCCGGGAGAAATCGCGGGCCACCGTGGCCACGGGGCTCGCGCTCCTCGGTATCGTCGCCCTGTTCCTCGTCGGCCTCGGACAGGCGTCGCTCTTCGAACCCGACGAAGGGCGCTACGCGGAGATCCCGCGCGAAATGCTCGCGAGCGGCGATTGGGTGACTCCGCGGCTCAACGGGGTCCTCTACTTCGAGAAGCCACCGCTCTACTACTGGCTGAACGCCGTCGCCATCGCTGGCTGGGGTCTCGACGAAACCGCTTGCCGGCTGTGGAGCGCGCTTCTCGGGCTCGGCGGCGTCGGTCTCGCCTTTGTCCTGGGCAGAAGCCTCAAGAGCCCGGCGGCCGGCCTGCTGGCGGCG
>JAGQSE010000682.1 GCA_020439725.1 Acidobacteriota bacterium | reverse complement strand
TCGCGCGACCCAGCGCCGCAAAGGTGGCCACGTTCGAGCGCGCCTCACCCCGCGGCGGGACCACCGGTCGGGCAGCGCCGATCACGAAGGAGCCGTAGCCGGGGCGGATGTCGCGGTGCTCGAGCATCGTGGTCGCCGGCAGCACGACGTCGGCGTAGAGCGCGGTGTCGGTCATCACCTGTTCGGAAACGACCGTGAAGAGGTCTTCTCTCTCGAGACCGCGGAGCACGCGGTTCTGCTCGGGGACGGTGACCAGCGGGTTGCAGTTGTAGACGAAGAGGGCCCGGATCGGCGGGTCGAGCTCACCGTCGAGGGCGGCGCCGAGCCGGCTCTGATTGACGATGCGGGTCTGGTGGCGCGGCGGCTCGAGCTCTGGTGGCGGGGTGAAGACCGAGGCGCGGCTGTTGCTCATCGTGTAGCCGCCGCCCTGGACCCCGAACTTGCCAAGCAGTGCCGGGATCGCCATCACCGCGGCCACCGCCTGGCCACCATTGCGGTTCCTCTCGAGACCCCACCCACAGCGGACGACCGCGGGGCTGGCGTCGGCAAAGCTGTCGGCGAGGCGGAGCAGGTCGTCGAGCGGCACCCGCGCAGCCTCCGCGGCGCGTTCGGGAGTCCAAGCCGCGGCGGCCTCGAGGAGCGTCTCGGCGCCCACCGTGTGCTCGGCGAGGAAGGTGCGATCGAGCTTGCCCTGCCGCTGCCAGCGATGGATCAGCCCGAGCGCCAGTGGAAGATCGGCACCGGGGTAGACGGGCAGGTGAAGGTCGATCTCGCGGTCCGAGAAGCGCGCCACCGGGTCAACGACGGCGATGAAGGCGCCGCGCTGCTTGGCCTCGCGCAGATAGGGCACCAGGTGGATGCCGGAGGCCTTGGGGTTGGCGCCCCAGATCAGGATCGCTCGGGCCTTCGGGTAGTCCTCGTAGGCGACTCCGGGAATCTTGCCGTACATGGCCGTCGCCACGGCGCCGGTGGGTGCGGCGCAGATGGTGCGCGCCAGGCGCGAGGCGCCGAGCCGCGCAAAGAAGGCCGCGTCGACCAGGCCGTCGCTCAGCATGCCGTTCGAGCCGCCGTAGTTGCACGGCAGGATCGCCTCGGCCCCCCAGCGCTCGACGATCTCGCGAAAGCGGCCGGTGACGAGGTCGATAGCCTGGTCCCAGGAGATGGGCTCGAAGCTTCCGGAGCCCTTGGGCCCGATGCGGCGGAGCGGGGTCAGCAGGCGGTCGCGGTGGTCGACGCGATCGGCGAAGCGGCCGACCTTGGCGCAGATGAAACCGTGGGTGGTGGGGTGCCCGTCACGGACGCCGCCGATCGACACGATGCGGTCGGGGGCGCCATCGGTACCGCGTTCGACCTCGATCTCGAGGCTGCAGCCGTCGGGGCAGTCGAGCATGCAGGCGGAGGTCAGGGTTTCGCGCGCTGCATCGCGCGTCGCCTGTGGTGGTTCGAGGACGTCGGTTCCTTCGCTCATGGTGGGCACCTCCGGAGGGCAGCCTAGCAGAGTGACGCGCGCTGTCGGTCCCGGCGAAGGTGCTGAGGGGGGGTTGGAAACCCGCCCCTACCAGACCAGGCATCAAGCATGCCCCTGCGGGTGTAGGGGAGGGTTTCAAACCCTCCCCCGGGTCCGTGACCGATTGTCTTCGCCTACCCAGATCGGACGT
>JAGQSE010000681.1 GCA_020439725.1 Acidobacteriota bacterium | reverse complement strand
ACGGCGAGAAGGCCTGGATCACCAATGCAGGGGTCGCGCGCTACTACGTCGTCCTGGCGAAGACCGATCCGGAGGCGGGGAAGAGGGGCATCAGCGCGTTCGTCGTCCCCGCCGACGCCGCAGGGTTCTCGGTGGGCGCCCGCGAGGAGAAGCTCGGGCTCAAAGCCTCGGTCACCGGAGCGATCTACTTCGACGGCGTCCGGATCCCCGGCCACTACCTCCTGGGTGAGGAAGGCCGGGGCCTGTCGGTGGCCCTCGCCACCCTCGACCATTCGCGACTGGGGATCGCCGCCCAGGCGGTGGGGATCCACCAGCGGGCCCTCGAGCTGGCGGTCGACTACGCCAAGGAGCGGGTCCAGTTCGACGTGCCCATCGCCCGCCACCAGGCGATCCAGTTCTCGATCGCCAACATCGCCACCGAGCTGGCAGCGGCCCGCGAGCTGACCTACTACGCGGCGTCGATCTCGGGGAAGAGCAAGCATGCCGGTCGCCTGGCCTCGGAAGCCAAGCTCTACGCCACCGAAGCCGCCAACCGTGCGTGTGCCGCGGCGCTCCAGATCCACGGTGGCAACGGCTTTTGCGAGGACTATGAGATCGCGCGCCTCTACCGCGACGTGCGGGTGACCACGATCTACGAGGGCACCAGCGAGATGCAGCGGCTGGTCATTGCCCGTCACGCGCTCAACGCCTGAGGGCTCGACGGCCAGCCGGCGGGCGCAGCGGCACCGACCGGATTTTCATCACCGAACCGCGAGGAGCCTTGTCGTGAGCTTTCCCCCCGCCTCCTACGCCGAGTGGCGCCAGCGCGTCGAACGCGAGCTCGGAGACCTCGACTTCGATCGGGCGCTGGTCACCCGGACTCGCGACGGGCTGTCTCTCGAGCCGATCTACGGCGCCGACAACTCGATCCGACCACCCGCCGGCGAGCGTCCATCGCGGCGGTTCGATGACGCCGGAGCGGCCGGTGGCTGGCTCGGCGTCCAGGAGCTCGTCGGACCTTCCCCGGAGGAGGTCGCTGCGGCCGTCGCGGCCACCGCCGGGCGGGGCATCGGCGGCTACTGGCTGCGCTTCGACGAGGAAGTCCGCCGCGGTCTCGACCCGGGATGGGCGGCGACCGGCCTGTCCGAGCGGCAGATCGGGTGTGGCGGAGCCGCCATTCACCGTCTCGGCGATTTGCGCCAGGCTCTCGCCGAGGTCGATCTCGAAGGCTGTGCCATCTATCTCGACGCCGGTGCCGGTGCTGTCGGAGCCACGGGGCTGTTGTTGGCGTTGGCGAAAGAGAGAGGGGTCGGCGCGGCCTCCCTCCGCGGCTGTCTTGGGCTCGATCCGCCCGGCGTCCTCGCCGCCGAAGGCACCTATCCGGCGTCGCTGGCCAGGGCAAGGGCCCAGATGGCCGAAGTCGCCGGCTGGTGCGCCGCCGAGGCTCCGGGTCTGCGAGCGGTGCTGGTATCGGCGCGGCCCTACCACGACGCCGGCGCCTCGTCGGTGGAGGAGCTGGCCTTCGCCCTCGCCACCGGCACCGAAGCCTTGCGCGCCCTGTGCGACGGCGGTCTCACGGTCGACGCGGCGGCGAGCCAGATCCTCGTCGAACAGTCCATCGGCGGCGAGCTCTTCCTCGAGATCGCCAAGCTGCGCGCCATGCGCCGGCTGTGGGCGCGGGTGATCGAGGTGGCCGGCGGCGGCGCTGCCGCCCGACGGCTGGCACTCCACGCGCGAACCTCGTGGCGCGACCAGAGCCTCCTCGACCCCGAAGTCGACCACTTGCGCACGACGGCCGGAGTGTTCGCTGCCGCCGTCGGGGGAGCCGACAGCATCACCGCCCTGCCCTTCGACGCCGCGGCCGGGGGCAGCCCGTCGGCCGCGGGAGAACGCCTGGCCGCCAACACCCAGCTGGTGCTGCGCGAAGAGAGCCACCTCGAGCGCATCGCCGATCCGGCCGGCGGTAGCTGGTACCTCGAAACGCTCACCGACGACCTGAGCCGGCATGCGTGGACGCTTTTCCAGGAGATCGAAGCCGCCGGCGGCATGGGCCCATGCCTCGAGGGCGGCTGGCTCCAGGGACGCCTGGAGGAGACCGCCGCGGCCCGGCGGCGGGCGGTGGCGACCCGGCGCGAGGCCCTGATCGGGGTCAGCGAGTTCGCCGACGTCACCGCGCCCATCCCGGAAGCGCCGGCGGAATGCTGGGAAGGCGCGACGGAGAGAATCCACGAGCTCGAGACCGCGCCCCGCCCCGAGACGGCGCCCGGGGCCGGAGTGGAGGTGCTCCCCTGGGCCGCCCGTCAGGCCCAGGCGGGGGTCGATGCGGGGAGCATCGCGGCGGCGCTCGTGGTCGGGGAAAGGCCTTGCTGTGCCGTCGAGCTCGAGACCGCGCGGCGCGCCGAACCTTTCGAAGCTTTGCGTCGCCGCGGCGCCGCCCTTCGTCCCTGCGCGTTTCTCGCCAACCTGGGCGGCCCGGCGGACTACCGGGTCCGCGCCGGCTTCGCCCGTAACTTCCTGGCGGCCGGCGGCATTGTTGCGGTGGAGAGCGGAGGCTTCGACGAGCCGGCGGCATTGGCCCGGGCTTTTCAAGACTCTGGCTGTCCCGTCGCCGTGATCTGCTCGACCGACGAGCGCTACGCGAGCCACGCCGCGGCCGCCGCCGAAGCGCTCCGTGCCGCCGGCGCCCGGCGCGTGCTTCTAGCAGGTCGGCCCGGCGAGCTCGAGGGCATGCTCAACCGCGCCGGGGTCGATGGCTACCTTTTTCTCGGCGCCGACGTCTTGGAGGTTCTCGACGAGCTCCTCGGGAGCCTGGAGGAGAGGTCATGAGCCGGATCCCGAGCTTCGCTCACGTCCCGCTGATGGACGAGGCTGCACCGGCGGCGCCGAGGCGCAAGATCGCGGAGGGAGCCGCGGGCGCTCCAACCTGGCGCACCCCAGAAGGGCTCGATCTCCGGCCCATCTACTCCGCCGCCGATCTCGAGGGTGTCGATCACCTCGGCGGCATGCCGGGGATGGCGCCGTACGT
>JAGQSE010000680.1 GCA_020439725.1 Acidobacteriota bacterium | reverse complement strand
TGCAACGCCGGCTTCGCGCTGCAGACCGATTCGGTGGTGATGTTTCAGAACGACCCCTGGACCCTCCTCGTGCTCGCCGCCCTGATCACCGTCGGCGGGCTCGGCTTCGTCGTGCTGGCGGCGCTCCAGAGCCGCTTCCTGCGCGGTCAGCGCGGTCGTCTCTCGGTGCAGGTGCGGGTCGTCCTGGCCTACTCGGCGATCTTCACCCTCGCCGGCTGGGGGCTCTACACCATCACCGAGTGGCGCCACACCCTCGCCGGCCTCTCGCTGGTGGACCGGCTGGTCAACGCCTTGTTCCAGAGCGTCACGCTGCGCACCGCCGGGTTCAACTCGGTGGACTTCGGCACGCTGGCGCTGCCGACCTTGCTGTTCATGGTGCTCTTCATGTTCGTCGGCGCCTCACCGGGCGGCACCGGCGGCGGCATCAAGACGTCGACGCTGGCGGTGATCCTGGCGGCGATCCGCGCCACCGCCAGCGGCTCCGACGCGGTGCGGTTGTTCGACCGCGAGATCCCCCGCGTCCTCGTCTACCGCGCGCTGGCGGTGGTCGGACTGTCGTCCGCGGCGACCCTGGGGGGGCTCTTCCTGCTTCTCCTCTTCGAAGCGCCGCATCTCGAAACCGGCGCCTTCGAACGGCTGCTCTTCGAAACCGTCAGCGCCGTCGGTACGGTGGGTCTGTCGCTGGACGTGACCCCGAAGCTGGGGCCGGTGGGCAAATTCATTATCATCGGGGTGATGTTCCTCGGCCGGATCGGTCCCCTCACCCTCGTCCTCTCTCTCGGAGCCCGACGGGGCGGCCAACGGCTACGCCACCCGCAGGCCCGGATCATGGTGGGTTGATGTCGCAGAGCGGAGAATTCATCGTCATCGGTCTCGGCCGCTTCGGCCGCAGCGTCGTCCTCAACCTGACGCGCCAGGGTCGCTCGGTGCTCGCCGTGGATCTCGATCCGGAACGGGTGGAGATGGTCAAGGAGGACGTCGACGCGGCGGTCATCGCGGACACTACCGACGAGCAGGCCCTCGCCGAGCTGCCCTTGGAGCGCATGACCTGCGCGGTGGTGACTATCGGTGCCCGCGCCACCGAGGCCTCGATCCTGACCACCGCACTGCTCCGCCAGCTCGGTGTGCCGCGGGTGGTGGTGCGGTCCTTCAACGATCTCCACGCCCGTGTGCTCCTGGCGGTCGGCGCCAGCGAAGTGCTCAACCCCGAGGACGAGATGGGGCGCCGCCTCGCCCTGCACCTGTCGAACCCGGCCATCGGCGAGCAGATCCAGCTCGGCGACGCCAGCATCACCGAGGTCGAGACCCCCGAGGCTTTCGTCGGTCGCAGCCTGGCCGAGCTCGATCTGCGCAACCGCCTCGACATCACCGTCCTCGCGTTGCGCCGCGGTGACCGCGTGCGCGCCAACCCGCGGTCGAGCGAGCAGGTCGAGAGTGGCGACGTCCTCGTCCTGATGGGCAGCGCCGCCGCCGTCCGGCGGGTCGCAGCGCTCGAGTAGGGCGTCATGAAGCTCCGCGTCCGCCTCCTCGTCGGGTACGGCTACCTCGTGGCCCTGCTGCTCTTGACCGCCGGCAGCGGCATGCTCGGGTTTCTCCAGCTGAGCGAGGGCATCGACGTCATCCTCGAGGAGAACTTCCGCAGCATCTCCGCCTCGACCCACATGCTCGAGGCCCTCGAACGCCAGGACAGCGCGACGCTCTTGTTGTTGCTCGACGAGCAAACCGATCGCGCCGACATGGAGCGTTTCCAGAAGGCCTTTTCCGACGCCCTCGAGGAAGCCCAGGCGAACATCACGGAGGACGACGAAGAGGAGATCCTGGCGCGCATCCGCTCGGGCTTCGACCTCTACAAGCTACGCCGCGACGCGCTCCTCGCCGAGGTCTCGGACCGTCCCTTGCGGGCCTACAACGACCGCGTCCAGCCGGTCTTCACCTCGGTCAAAGTCGATGTGCTGCGCCTCCTCGACGTCAACCACAACGCGATGATGAACGCCGACCAGGAAGCGCGCACCGCGGCGCTCCAGAACGGCGCCGGCATCGGCGTCCTGGTGGCGGTGGCGCTGCTGTCGATGGTGATCATGTCGCGGGCCATGCACCGGCGCCTGCTCGAACCGCTCCAGGAGCTCGTCGACACGCTCGGCGCCATCGCCCAGGGCGAGGACCGGCGGCGGCTTCGCACCCTCGGCGAGGACGAGCTGGCGCAGGTGGCCAGCCACTTCAACAGCACCCTCGACCGGCAGATGGAGCTACGCGCGCAGATGAGGGGGCGGCTCAGCCAGCAGAAGCAGCTGGCGCTGGCGCTGATCTCGCACCTCGGCGAGCCCGTCCTCGTCCTCGGCCTCGACGGCCTGGTCATGGCCGATGCCTTCGGCGAGCTCCGCTGGCAGATCGAGGCGGAGCTCGTCGAGTGGGTCCTCGGCCCCGGAGATCGCCTGCTGCGCGGGCTGCCCCGGGGCGAGCAACCGGAACCCACCGAGCTCGAGCTACCGGGGGGGCACCGGCTGCGCATCGAGCTGCTCCAGGTGCAGGGACGGAGGCCGGTCGCCTGGCTCGTGCGCCCAGCCAACCCGGCGACCCGTGCCTCCTGCCGCCAGGGTGAGAGCGACGCGGTCCCGGAGCCCCGCTGAGGGGCCCACGGGACCGCTGCTCGTCTCGACTCGACTTCAGAGAATCGTCACCCGGCTCCAACCGGCGGCCCCCGTGGTGCCGTCCTGGTTGAGGACCCTCACATAGACCCAGTTCCACGGCAGTGGGTTGAACATCCCGACCGGCGGTGGCTCGGCGATGGTGACGCTGGTGTCGGCGAGTGCCGCGGACACACCCGGCGCGTTGGTGCCACCGAGCATCAGGCTGTAGTACAACCAGTGCTCGGCCTCGACCGCGGTCTCCCACACCGGCGTACCGTCACCGCTGAGCAGGTCCGTCGGATAGATCGGCAGGTTGAGCTCGCAGGTCTTGACCTGGCCGGGATCCCCTGGCCGCAGCGTCGTCACCGGCGGTGTCGCCGGCAGGGTCGTATCGCAGTGGTACGAGATCTCGAGGTGAGCACCGTTTCGGATGTTCTTGCCCGAGACGCGGAAGCGCCGCGGTGCGTCGTGGCGGATCATCGGCAACCCGAAACCACCGACGGCAGCGGCGTCCTGGAGCAGACCGTTCTGGAGCAGCCTGACCGTGTGCGAGAAGGCTCCACCGTGTTGCGGCGTGGCTCCGGCCCAGAAGAAATCGATGCGCGGCACATCGGCATAGGCGGTGTTCGGCGTCATCGCCTCGAAGACCAGCGAGCCCGGAGGGGCGCCGGCCAGAGGTGCGGTGGTGCCCGAAGGCGCCGCGACCCGGCGCTCCTCACCCAGCGGCGTCGAAACCAGGACCAGTCGATCTCGAGTGCCTGCGACCAAGGCCAAAAGACCGGCGCGGGTGAACACCGCGCCGCCAGGCTCCTCGACATAGGCCTGGACTGGCGCTTGAGGATCGAAGAAGAAACCACGCTGCACGCCGGCGAGGAGGGCCTGCACCGCCAACCCACCGTTGGCGACGCGCGATTCCCCCTCGAGCAGGTTGAAGGCGGTCGTGGTCAGCGGTGCGGTCTTGTTGGTGGTGTCGACGGTGTAGGAGATGCCAACGATCGGCGCGACCCCCCAGTCGAACTCGTGGACGAACTGGTTGAGCGCCACGAGCTCCGTGCAGAAGTCGTCGAGCGGATCGTTGGGGTTGTGTCCTGGACAGAACGCGTTGACGAAGAAGAAACGGTTGAAGCCGTTGATCGAGCCCAGGGCGTTGAAGTCCTGGGGCGCCGGGATCGGGATCGGCACCTGGAAACCCGTGTGCGCCATGCCCTCGAGACCGGTGATCGGCGAGTCGAAGGGATCCGACGAACCATTGATGTCGAGCCGCGCCTCCTTCTGGAAGAGCCCGCGCAGAGCTGCCGTCTCGATGGGCTGGTTGGGGAGCCCCGCGTGGCTGCCAAAGGGCGAGTTGCCCGAAATCACCTCGGTGATCCGGTTGTTGCTGCCCTCGGGCAAGGCATGGCAATGGGCGCAGGCGCCAAAACCGTCGGACTGGATCATGTGGAACAGCTTGAGACCGCGTTTCGCCCCGCTGGCGGTGGTGAAGTCGAATTGATCGACCCCGAAGTCGCCGCTGAACTCTCGGTTCAAGGGCTCCTTCGGGTTGCCCGGGTAGAACACCGAGTTGATGAACTCCTCGTAGGCGTCCATGTCGGTGGTCGAGAGCATCGAGCCGCCCAGGAGGCTGGCAAAGGCGCCGTTGAAGGCGGTGAAGTCAGCGCGATCGCCACGCCAGTGGTACGGCGCGTTGGTGAACCACTCCTGGTTCGCGGGCTCGACCTCCCAGTTGAGCAGGCCCTG
>JAGQSE010000679.1 GCA_020439725.1 Acidobacteriota bacterium | reverse complement strand
AAGGACGGTCGCGAGCGCTCGTCGGAAGCGGCGGGGACCAGGGGCTCCGCGTCCGACGGGCTCGCGCCCTCGTCGAGCTCCGCCTCGACGGCCCGCGCCACCGCCTCGACGCTCGGTCCCGCGAACAGGCGGTCGAGAGCCAGCTCGACCCCTGTCGCCGCCCGCAGCCGCGCCACCAGCCGGGTCGCCAGGAGCGAGTGGCCGCCGAGCTCGAAGAAGTCGTCCTCCGCCGCCACCGATTCGGCTCCCAGGAGCTCGCCGTAGACCGAGGCCACGACCTCCTCGATGGGGCCCCGCGGCGCCCGGCGAGCGCCCTCCTCGGTCGTGATCTCGAGCTCGGCGAGCGCGCGGCGGTCGACCTTGCCGCTGGCGTTCTTGGGCAACGTCTCGAGGAGCACCCAGGCACCGGGCACCATGTACTCGGGAAGCCGCTCGGCGAGCCGGCGCGCCAGCCCGCGGCTCAGGTCGGCGGCTGCGGGCGCGGGCCGGGCCGCCACGTAGGCGACCAGCCGGCTGCCTGCGGCCCCCGGCTGCGCCAGGACCACCGCTTCCGCCACACCCGGCTGCTCGGCCAGCGCCGCCTCGATCTCCCCCAGCTCGATGCGGAAACCGCGCACCTTGACCTGATGGTCCCGCCGGCCGAGACAGTCGAGCGTGCCGTCGCTCCGCCACCGCGCCAGGTCGCCGGTGCGGTAGAGCCGGCCCCCCGAGTCCCCCGACAGCGGGTCGGGAACGAAGCGCTCCGCGGTGAGCGCCGGCCGACGCAGATAGCCGCGACCGACGGCGGCGCCGACCACCGTCGAGCCGCGCACCACCAGCTCGCCGGCCACGCCCAGGGGCAGTGCACGGAGCCTCCCGTCGACGACCCAGGCGCGGATCCCGGGCAGGGGCCTTCCGATTCCCGGCGCCGGCGCCGAACCGAGCCCCGCGCCCTCGGGAACGACGTCGGCCACCGTGATCACCGTCGCTTCGGTGGGGCCGTAGAGGTTGGCGACACGATAAGACGTCCCGGGGCTCGAGCCGCGGTGCAAGCGGTCGCCTCCGGCCATGATGAATCGAAGGTCCTGGGCCACCTCCGAGGGCTCGCTAGTGGCCGCATCGAGCTCGGCCATGACCGCCTCGGCGAGCGGGGTCGGCAGGAAGCTGTGGCTGATCCGCCGCGAGCCGAGCCACGCCAGGAGGTCCGGCGGCGAAGGGATGAGCTCCGGCGGCGGCACGACGATGGGGGCTCCGGCGGTGAGCGCCGACCACAGCTCCCACACCGAGGCGTCGAAACCGGGTCCGGCGACGAGCGAGTGGCGGCCCCCGGGCCCCATGGCGAGCCGGCGGTGGGTCCAGACCATGAGGTCCGCAAGACCGCCGTGGGCGAGCAGGGCGCCCTTGGGTTTTCCTGTCGAGCCCGAGGTGTAGATGACATAGGCCAGGTCCTCGCGCCCCGGCGTCGGCCGCAAGACCGCTCCGGCCGCCGGTGCGGCGTCGAGCTCTTCGATCGTCCGGATCGCGGGCACTTCCGCCGGCACCGACTCCCTTGAGAAGGCTGCCGCCAAAGGCGGTGCGAGATCGCCGGCGGTGATCACGACCCGGGCACCGGCGTCCGCCGCCATCCAGGCGAGACGCTCGACGGGGTGGGCCGGATCGAGGGGAAGATAGGCGCCACCGGTCTCGGTCACCGCCAGCACCGCGGTGACGAAGGCCGCCGAGCGCTCGAGACAGATCCCGACGACGACCTCGGGACCGATGCGCGCTCCCGGATCCCGGCGCAGCGAAACCGCCCAACGTCGAGCCCGGTCTTCGAGCCCCTGTCGGCTCCACCGTGTGCCGTCGCGGCCGATCACCGCCGCCGCCGCGGGATCCTCCGCCAGCCGCTGCCGCCATAGCGTGACCACCGTCTCGCCGGCAGCGCCCCGCGGCGCCTCGCCGGCCCCGGAGACCTCCCAGAGCAGTGCCTGGCGCTCGCCAGCGGAGAGCAAGGGAACGTCCCCCAACTTCGTCGCCGGCGCCGAGACGAGCGCCTCGAGACTCCGGACCAGGTGCCGCAGATGACGCCGCGCGGTGGTGCCGTCGAAGAGCTCGGTGCTGTAGAGCAGGGTCGCCTCGAGCCCGCCCTCGCCGTCACCCTCGAGGGATAGCGCCAGCTCTTGATCGCTCAGGCCCCGCGGCACCATGCGGAGCGACCCCGAGCGGACCCCCGGGAGCTCGAGGCGGCCGGCGGGCGCGGTCTGGAGCGCCAGCGTCACCTGGTAGAGCGGCGCGTGGCTCAGCCCGCGCTCGGGAGCCACCGTCTGCACCACCCGCGCGAAGGGTGTGCGCCCGTGGGCCAGCGTCTCGACGACGGCGTCCCGGGTCCGACCGAGGAGCTCGTCGAACCGTACTTCGAGGGGCTCCCCGGACAGGGCGAGCCGGAGGACCACGGTGTTGACGAAGAACCCCACCAGCCCCTCGGTCTCCGGAAAGTTCCGGCCGGCGACCGGCGAGCCGACGCTCAGGTCCGACGAGCCCGACCAGCGCGACAACACCACCGACCAGGCGGCGAGGAGGGCCGAGAACAGCGTCGTCTCGGCGCGGCGCGCCCGCTCCTCCACCGCGGCGACGAGCACCGCCGAAAGCCGGGTCGAGATCTGTGCGCCGCGGAGGCTCCGCACCGCCGGGCGCGGGCGGTCGGTGGGCAGCTCGAGAGGTTCGGCACCCTCGAGCCGACGCCGCCACCACTCGAGCTCCGAGGACGAAGCCTCAGCGTCCTGCCGGCGTTCCCAGCACGCGAAGTCGCCGTACTGGATCGGCAGCGGCGGCAGCTCCTCGCC
>JAGQSE010000678.1 GCA_020439725.1 Acidobacteriota bacterium | reverse complement strand
GTGTTGACGAAGAAGCCGATCAGCGGCTCCACCTCGAGACGGTTGCGGCCAGCCACCGGGGTGCCGACGGTCAACCACGACTGGCCCGACCAGCGGGCCAGGAGCGTCTGGCTGGCAGCCAGGAGGGTCATGAAGAGGGTCGTCCGGTGATCGCGGGAGAGACGCCGCAGGCCGTCGGACAGCGTGCGCGACAGCGTGCGGGAGCGATCCCCCGCAAGCCCGTCGCCGAGACCACTGCGCGACCGGTCGGTGGGCAGCCGGAGCACCGGTGGTGCCTGGCCGAGCAGGTCGTGCCAGAAACCGATCTCGGCGTCGAGCACCGCGCCGTCGAGCCAGCCCCGCTGCCAGGACGCGAAGTCCGCGTACTGCACCGGGAGCTCGGCGAGCTCCGGCGCGACACCCTGCCGTCCCGCCTGGTAGACCTCCGCCACCTCGTCCATCAAGACGCCGAGGGACCAGGCGTCGCTGACCACGTGATGCATCGTGACCAGCACCAAGGAGGCGTCGGCGCCGAGGGCGACCTGGCACGAGCGCATCAACGGGCCCGCGGCAAGGTCGAAGGGCAGCCCACCTTCGATCCTCGCGAGGCGAAGTCCCTCGGTCTCGGCGGCAGCGTCCTCGAGACCGCGCAGGTCGATGACCGGCAGGTGCCACGGGGCCGGCGCCTCGATCACCTGGGTCGGCCGGCCCTCGACTTCCTCGAACCTCGTGCGCAGAGCCTCGTGGCGGGCGACGACGGTGCCGAGGGCCCGCTGGAGCAGGCGGTGATCGAGGTCGCCCTGGATCCGCATCGGCAACGGGATGTTGTACGCGCTGCTGCCGGGCTCCAGGCGATCGATGAACCACAGACGCTGCTGCGCGAAGGACAGCGGCAGCGGCTGGTCGCGCGAGATCCGAACGAGCGGCGGGATCGTGTCCGCGGCGCCGTGCCGCGACCGCTCGACGCTCTTCGCCAGCTGCGCCACCGTCGGCTCCTCGAAGAGCACGCGCAGGGGCAGGTCCACCCCCAGGGCGCTGCGCACCCGCGACATCACCTGGGTCGCCAGCAGCGAATGACCGCCCAGGGCGAAGAAGCTGTCCGTCGCGCCGACGCGGTCGAGCTCGAGGACCTCGGCCCAGATGCCCGCCACCAGGGCCTCGGTCTGCCCCTTGGGCGCCACGAAGACGCCGGCCTGCTCGCTCCGGGTTCCGGACGGCGCCGGCAGCGCCTTGCGATCGATCTTGCCGTTGGGTGTCCTCGGCAACGCTTCGAGGGCCAGGACCTCACCGGGCACCATGTACTCGGGCACCGTCCGGCGGAGGCTCGCCCGCAGCTGGCGGGCGAGGGGTCCCGGTGCTTCGGCGCCGACGGTCTCGACGTAGGCCACCAGGCGCTGCGAAGCGCCGGTGCCGCTCGCCACCACCACCGCGTCGCGAACCGCCGGATCCGCCAGCAACGCGGCCTCGACTTCCCCGAGCTCGATGCGGAAGCCGCGCACCTTGACCTGGTGGTCGAAGCGGCCCAGGAAGTCGAGCTGACCGTCGCCGCGCCGGCGGACGCGATCCCCGGTCCGGTAGGCCCGACCGCCGCCGAGGTCCGAGAAGGGATCCGGCAGGAAGCGTTCGGCGGTGAGCGCCGGACGTGCCAGGTAGCCGCGGGCCAGCCCCACTCCGGCGAGCCACAGCTCTCCCGAGACGCCCGGGGGCACCTCGTGGCCGCGAGCATCGACGACGTAGGCCCGGGTCCCGGAGACCGGACGACCGATGGCCGGGGCGCGCTCCTCCTGCCGTGGGATCCGTGCGGCGGTGGAGTAGGTGGTGTCCTCCGAAGGACCGTAGAGGTTGAAGACGGCGGTGATCCCGGGCTGGTCGTAGAGACGACCGACCAGCTCCCGGGGCAAGGCCTCGCCGGCCAGGTTGACGGTGGCCACCGACGCGGGCCAGCTCCCGGCTTCGAGCAGCTGCCTCGCCGCCGACGGAACCGTGTTGAGCAGCGTCACCGGCAGGCTTCCGCCGGTCGCCACGGACAGCGCCAAGGCGTTGTCGACCAGATGGACGGTGCCGCCCGTGGACAGCGGGGCGAAGATCTCGAAGACCGAGAGGTCGAAACACACGGAGGTCGCCGCCAGCACCCCGGCCAGCTGCTGCGGCGAGAAGCTGGCGGCGGCCCAACGCACCATCGCCAGCGCGCTGCGGTGCTCGATGGCGACGCCCTTGGGCCGGCCGGTCGAACCCGAGGTGTAGATGACGTAGGCCAACCGTCGGGCCCCACCCGGCGCCGGCAGGGCGCGGAGATTCGCCGCTTCCGCGCCGCCCTGGGGTGCCAGTCTCGGCAGCTCCGACGTGTCCGGTAGGCGCTCCGCCGCCGCGCCTTCGGTGATCACCGCGATACACCCGGAATCCTCGAGCATGAACGCCAGGCGCTCCTGGGGATACTCCGGATCGAGCGGCACATAGGCCGCTCCCGAGGCCAGTACCGCGAGGATCGAGCGGATGAGCCGAGGCGAACGCTCCAGGCAGACGCCGACGCGGGTCTCGGCGCCGGCGCCGAGGGCCACCAGCCGAGCTGCCAGCTCCAGCGCTCCGGCGGCCAGCTCGCCGTAGGACAGGGTCTCTTCGCCCCACACCAACGCCGGCGCATCGGGGTGCTCCTGGGCCCAGCGCAGGAAGGGATCGACCAGGCTGCGGTCGCTCTCCGGACTCAGTGTCTCGCCGTGCCATTCGTGGCGCAGCTGGTGGCGCTCGGCCCGGGTCAACATCGAGAGCTCCGAAAGCCGAAGCTCGGGGTGCGCCACCGCGCTCTCGAGGAGAGCCGAGTAGTGCCGCAGGAAGCGCTCCATGGAGCTCCGGTCCCACAGCGCCGCCACGTACTCGAGACCCAGGGTCAGGTCCTCGGGGGTGTCCTGGACGTTGATGCTGAGGTCGAACTTGGCGAGCCCCGGCTGCTCCTCGAAGGGCTCGAGACGGACTTCGGCCAGGTCCAGACCCCGGCCGCGCGCCGTATCGATGGCGAAGAAGACCTGGAAGAGCGGCGAGTGCTCGAGGTCACGGTCCGGCTGCAGCTCTTCGACGAGCTTCTCGAACGGCACCTCCTGATGGCTCTGGGCACCGAGCGTCGTCTCCCGCGTCCGCTCGAGGTGGCGTTCGAAGGTCGGGTCGTCGCCGACCCTGGCCGCAAGGACCAGGGTGTTGACGAAGAACCCGATGAGACCCTCGGTCTCGAGATGCTGTCGGCCCGCCACCGGCACCCCGACGCTCAGCTCGGTCTGCCCGGCGTAGCGCGACAGGAGGTGCTGGAAGACCGCCAGGAAGGTCATGAAGAGGGTGGCCCCGCGGCGCTGGCTGAAGCTGCGCAGCGAGTGCGCCAGCGGCTCCGGCAGCGTCAGGGTCCTGCCCTCCGCCCCCGGGTCGAGATCCGGGTGACGAGGATGGTCGACGGGCAGGTCGAGAACCGGCGGCAGACCCGCCAGCTGCTCGCGCCAATATTCCAGCTCGGCCTCGAGCACCTCGCTGCGCAACCGGTCCCGCTGCCAGACGGCGAAATCGGCGTACTGGATCGGCAGCTCGGGGAGATCCGGCGCCTCCCCTCGAGCCAAGGCGAGATAGCAGCGCGAGACCTCGTCCATCAAGACGTTGAGCGACCAGGCGTCGCTGACGATGTGATGCATGTTGAAGAGGACCGCCGTCTCTTCGTCCTCTAGCCGCAGGAGACAGGCCCGAACCAGCGGTCCGCGCACCAGGTCGAAGGGCGTCCCGGCGTCCCGGCCGATCAAGCGCAACGCCTCGGCCTCGCGGGCGGAGGCCGACAGAGCCCTCAGGTCGACCAGCGGCAGCGCGACGGCCGCCGGCGGATCGATGATCTGCAGCGGCCGACCGTCGACCTCGACGAAACGCGTCCGCAGGGTCTCGTGCCGTGCCCGGATGACGTCGAGGCTGCGCTCGACCAGGCGAGGTTCGAGGGGCCCGCGGGCGCGCAGGGGCAACGCGATGTTGTAGGCCGCCGCCTCCGGCTCGAGCTGCTCGACGAACCACAGCCGCTGCTGGGCGAAGGACAGGGGCAGGTCACGGTCCCTCGATACGGGCGTGATGGGCGCCGCCGCAGCGGCCAGGGTGCGGTCGCGACCCG
>JAGQSE010000037.1 GCA_020439725.1 Acidobacteriota bacterium | reverse complement strand
GGTGGCGGCGCGGGTGGCGGCGGCGGTGGGCGTCGACGAATGGCGGGGTGGACTGCTGCCCGAGGACAAGGTGGCAGCGCTCCGTGAGCTCACCGGGACGGGCCTGCGGGTCGCCATGGTGGGCGATGGGGTCAACGACGCGCCGGCCCTCGCCACCGCCACCGTCGGCATCGCCATGGGCATCGCGGGGACCGACGCCGCCCTCGAGACCGCGGACCTGGTGTTGGTGCGCGACGAGCTCGGTCTCCTCGCCTACGCCTCGCGGCTCGCGCGGCGCTCGCGCCGCATCGTCCGTCAGAATCTCGCCTTCGCCTGCGCGGTCATCGCCACGCTGGTGGTGATCAACCTGGTCCACGGTCTGCTGCTGCCCATCGGCGTCGTCGGTCACGAAGGCAGCACGCTGCTCGTCGTGCTCAACGGCCTGCGCGTCCTGCGGCCCCTCAAGGGACCGGCCGCTCGCTAGCCGGGGTCCGCCCTCTTGAGGTGGGCGAGGATCCTGACCAGCAGCTCGAGCTCGCCCCAGCAGAGGCCCTGGAGCCTGTCGGGGAACCGCGGACGGCAGCCCAGCAGGTGATGCTGCGCGATGCCGTACTTGTTGTAGTGGGGGTGGGGAGGGTCGACGACGTGGGCGACGGGGAGGCGATTGCGATCGATCTCGTTGAAGGCGTCGAGCTCTGCGACCAGGGTCCGTCGCAGTCGCGGCGGCAGGGACTCGGTCGCCTCCTGGGCGACGTCGAAGGGCCGTACCGTGGTCGACAACGCTCCGAGATACGCCGCGATGCGCGGCCGGTGGTGCCGAAGATGGCCGTGCCAGGTCTCGACCAGCGCGACGAGCCGCTCGAGCGAGTCGGTCGTGGTGGCGAACAGCTGGCAACCGAAGGTCGGCACGATCCGGAAGCGAAACCGTGATGGCAGGAAGCCTTCGGCCTGGAGCAAGCCGGTGAGCTCGTCGAAGCTCGCGCGCATGCCGGGCTCGTTGAAGTAGTAGGAGCTCGACGAGCCGCCGGCGTGCCAGAACGTCCGGCGACGCGGCTCCTTCGCGCTCTCCGACACGGCCGCGGAGAGGTAGCCGAAGGGGAGCGTCACCCAGGGGTAGTCGAAGGGACCGCGGAGCTCGCCGCTCCTGAGCCGGCGAGCGACCCGCCCCACACCCTCGAAGAAGACGCGGATCAGCTCGTCGGTGGAGCCTCGGAAGACGCGGACGCCGTCGATGTCTTCGATCTCGACGTCGCCGCCGTCGTGGCGGATGGCGCTCAACCGGCGCTGGACGACGAATCCCTTTCGGGTCTCCCGCACCCAGCGATCGAAGATCCGGTCGAGACGCCGGCGGTGAGCGAAGCAGCGGAGTACCTCGCCGAACAACGCCTGGTCGACCTCGAACTCCTGGCTGTCGAAGCTGGGCTGCGAGCCGTTGCAGCTCTCGCTGAGGCGCTCCGCCAGCGCCAGGTGATGGCTGGCGAGATCGCGGCCTTCATGAACGGCCGGGATGCCGTAGCACAGGTGCGAGGAGTGCCGCCGACCCAGCGATCGCAGGTGATCGTTGACATGGAGCCCGACCTGGTCGGGGCAGGGCTCGCCGGTGTGCGAAAAGCAGGCGTCGACGCGTCCGCCATCGCCGAGAACGGTCCACGGGATGCAGTTGGTGTCGAGGCCGTAGAGCGTGTGGTCGTAGAGGACGAGACGGGTGTTGCCCGCCATCGCCAGCCAACCCCAGACGTTGGAGGTGTTGTTCCCCAGATGGCACGTCCGGAGGATCGGCGACGCCAGCTCGGCGATCCTCTCCAGACTCGAGCCGACGGGGAGCTGAAGCGTCGTTTCGACGGTGGCGTCGGTCATGGCGGCACTCGACGATACCTCGATCCGCGGCGGCGAAGCGGGGTGAGGATCGGTTGCCGCAGCGCCGCGTCCACGCCCGGTGGTTGACCCTTGCGAAGCTTGTGGGCCACGATCTTCGTAGCTTCGTAGAAGGAGATGGCTTGCGAAACCCTAGCACTGTCGGCCCCGGGTCGAGGGCTCGATCGGAGACGGGTGCGGGGCCCCGGCGCCTCTTGGGGCCCTATGGTGCGTTTCGTCGCCGGGCGAGGGAGGAGCCGGGGTCGGTGGCCGTGCGATGGCGGCAGCAGGTCTGGACCTACGCTCAGCTCGACGCGGCGGTCGTCGCCTTGGCCGCGGATCTGGGGCGGCAGGGCGTCGGACCCGGTGGCCGGGTCGCTCTGCTCTTCGATCCCGGCGTCGCGCCGATCGTGGCCATGCTGGCGGCGCTTCGCGCGGGCGCCGCCTACGTTCCCCTCGATCCCGCGTGGCCCGACGCGCGGCTGCGCTGGGTGCTGAGCGACGTGGACCCGGTCCTCGTCGTGGTCGAGCCGGCTCTGGAGCTCCGATCCGGCGCCTTGGGCGCGGTGCCGAACCTGGTCTGGGCGCCGCCGTCCGACCTCGCATCGCTCGACGAGCTACCGGGGACCGAGCCATCGAGGACCGAGAGCCTCGAGCAGCCGGCGGCGCTCGCCTACATCCTCTACACCTCGGGCTCCACTGGCACGCCGAAGGGGGTCATGCAGAGCGGTGCCAACGCTTTGGCGCACGCTCGTGCCTATGCGGAGGCTCTCGGTTTGCTGCCCCGGGACCGTCTTTCCCTGGTCGCCTCCTATTGCTTCGACGCGGCGGTGATGGACCTCTACGGCGCGCTCAGCAGCGGCGCCGCGCTGTGCGTGGTGGGCTCTCGCCCGGCCGCCCTCTCCGAGGTCCCGGCGGCTCTCGCCCGGCATCGGGTCACCGTCTTTCACTCGACACCGACGCTCTATCGGCATCTGCTGGCCCGGTCCGCCCCGTTCGACCTGCCCGACCTGCGAGCGGTGGTCCTCGGGGGAGAGGAGATGACGCGCTCCGACGTCTCGAGGCACCGGGCGGCCCTGGGTCGGGGGGTGGCCCTGATCAACGCCTACGGACCCACCGAGTGCACCACCGCCCTGTGGCATCCGGTCGATCTCGAAGCGCCCTGGCCTCCCTTGAGAGTTCCCATCGGCCGCCCCTTGCCGGGGATCGGCGTCGAGCTCGAGGCGGCCCCTCACCCCGAGGACCCTGACGAGGGGCGACCGATGGTCCTGCGCAGCTCGCGGGTCGCCCTCGGCTATTGGCGTCGTCCCGAGGAGACGCGGAGGGCCTTTCCCGGCGCGGGAGTGTTCCGGACCGGGGACCTGGTCAGCCGGGACGACCAGGGCCGGTACGCCTATCGCGGAAGACGCGATGGCCAGGTCAAGATCCGCGGGCACCGGGTCGAGATCGGCGAGGTCGAAGCGGTTCTCGAGGCCGCGCCCGGGGTCGAGAGGGCGGTGGTGGTGATCGACCGCCGCGCCGCGCCGCGTCTGGTCGCCCATGTCCAGCCGCGGAGCGGGGAGCGGCAGGACGAACGCTCTCTGCGCGCGGCCGTGCGCCGCCACCTCGAGGCGACGCTGCCGAGCGCCTGGATCCCGGGCGAGCTCGTCTTCGCCGAGGCGTTGCCGCGGACCGCCAGCGGCAAGATCGATCGGGCCCGGCTCGCGGACCTTCCCCGATCCTTCGCCACGACCCGTGGAGCCTCCGACGTTTCCTGCCCGTTGACCGCTGCCTTGACTGCCATCTGGGCCGAGGCCCTGGCTTGTGACCGGCCGGGTGCCGAGGCGGACTTCTTCGAGCTGGGCGGCGACTCCCTCGCTGCGGCGCGGGTGGTCGTCAGAGTCCGCGAGGCGTTCGGGGTCGAGATCGGCGTCGCGAGCCTCTTTCGGCATCCGGTGCTCGGTCGCTTCGCGGAGGAGCTTCGCGCCGCGCTCGGGGACGCCTTGCCGCGGCGCGGTGCCGGTGCGCAGCTCGCAGAACCACCCGATACAGGGCCGCCTGGGCCGGCCGTCCCCGACGAGGGCTCTCGCCGGCCCTTGACCGGTGCCGAGGCGCGCTACTGGGCGAGGCTCCGGCGCGAGCCCGCGAGCCTGGCATTCAACGTGGCGGTGGCGATTCGCATCGAAGGCCGTCTAGAGCCCCGGCTCCTCGAAGACGCGGTGAGGATCCTGCTGGCACGGCACGAGGCCTTCCGCTCGAGCTTCCACGCCGAACGCGGAAACCCGTGGCTGCGAGTCGGGGCACGAGCCTCCGTGGAGGGGTTCTCGGTGCCGCGCGTGGGGCTGGCCCGGTTGGGCTCCGACACCTCGGCGCGGCAGCTCGAGAGGCTCGGTCGAGAGCTGTTGGCTCGCCCCTTCGCCCTCGACCATGCACCTTTGCTGCGCTGCGTCCTGGTGAACCGAGGACGCGGCGAGGCGGTCCTCCTGGTCTGCTGGCATCACCTCATCCTCGACGGCTGGTCGCGGTTGCGCTTCGAGGACGAGCTGTTCGAGACCTACGCCGCCTTGCGGGCGGGCCGCTCCAGCGAGGACGCCGCGGTGGCGAGGACCGCGTCGCGGCCGGAGATCGAGCGCCTGGAAGCGGTTCCCGGCGCGGCTGTCCAGGCCACGGATCCGGAGCCCTGGCTGCCGCCGGGTCTCGAGCTGCCGGCCCCCGCCCCGCCGCGGGACCGGCCCGCCTTCGGGGGCAGCGGTCCGGCGGCGAGCCTCTCGCGCCGCCTGTCGGAGGCCAGCAGCGCCCGGTTGCGGGAGGTCGGGATCGAGCATCGGCTGTCGCTCTTCATGATCTTCGCGAGCCTCTTCGGCATCCTGTTGTCGAACCGGTCCGGGGCCCCAACGGTGGTGCTGACGAGCGATGTCGCACGACGCCCTTCACGGAGGTCCGAACGCTGGCTCGGCTTGGTCAGCGACGTGCTGGTCCTGCCCCTCGAGATCGATCCGGCCTGTTCGCTGATCGACCTCGGCGCCGCCGTTCGCCGGCGCGTCCTGGCGGCCCACGACGCTCCCGCCGGCGCGGAGGGATCGATGTCCTTCGCGGACCTGCTCGATCGCCACCGGCCCGGCACCCTGGAGGAATACGACCGGTTGTTTCCCTTCGCGATCGTCGTCGAGGACGCGTCTCGCGAGAAGGTGCGGCCGGGGGGCCTGGTCACCGAGAGCCGCGAGGTGTCCTCCGCCCAGACTTCCCGCGATCTGATCCTGGTGGTCACCGACGGTGCCGGCATCGAGCTGACGCTGGGGTATCGCGCCGATGCCTACGAGGCGGCGACGGCGGAATCCCTCCTCGAACGACTGCTGGACCTGGCCGAGGCTCTTGCCGAGCGCCCCGGAGAGCCCTGGCCCGAGGCCCTGGCCGGTCTGGGACGCGAGCGCCGGGCTCGCGGCTAGGGGGTTTGCCGATGCCTCCGCGTCGCCTCTCCGTGCGCTTCGAATCGCCCGCCGCCGAGTGGCCCCGGCGTCTCGCAGCGAGGCTGTGGCAGCCGCCGGCCCCCTTCGCCGGCGACCTCGAGCTCGACCGCTTCCGCGCGCACAGCGAGTTCTACCGCCGGCGGCTGCAACGGGTCGGCTCCTGGGAGTCGGCTCCAGCCCTCGAGCGCGACGAGCTCGAACAGGTTCCGCTGGCCGCCTCGGCGACCAAGATCAGCTTCGCCACCAGCTCGGGTACCAGCGGTCGCCGGGTTCGGATCGCCAACGACCGCGTCGAATGGCGGCTGCGGCTGCTGATGCTCTACCGGCCCTACGCGGTGTACCGACGGCTGCCGTCGGAGGTCCGGCAGGTGATTCTCGTCGACATCCCACCGGAGCACGAGAACCGCGCGCCGGACCTGGTGCGGATCGGGGACCGGCGGTACCGGCGCTGGACGCTCAGCGGTCGCGCCGCCCCCTGGGCCCAGTGGCAACGCCTGGCGGCGATCGGGCCCCACCTGCTGACCGGGTTTCCCAGCGGGATGATGCGGCTGGCGGACGAGTTCGGTCCGCAGCTGAGGCGCCTCCGGCTGCGGGTCCTTTCCCCCGCCGGTGAGCACCTGACGCGTTCTTGGAGGAAGACCCTGGAGAGCGCGTTCGGCGCACCGCTCTACGATCGCTATGGCGCGACCGAGTGCGGCGCCATCGCCTGGCAGTGCCCGGAGTGCGACGCTTACCACGCCAACGCCGACGAGCTCGTCATCGAGCCCCAGGGCTCACGGGGAACGCTGGTGACCCCTCTCTACCTGACCACCCAGCCCATCCTCCGCTACCGCCTCGAGGATCAGGTCGAGTGGCAGGAGGGCAGCCGTGGTTGTCGCGTCGCCTTGCCGGCCCTCTGCATCGTGGCGGCGCGGCGCGACGACTGCCTCTACGACGGAGCCGACCGTCGGGTGGCGCCTCTCGCCTTCCAGTTCGAGCGCTTCGACTTCATCCGCCGGTGGTCGATCGACCAGCGCCCGGGCGGCACGATCCGTCTTCACCTGGTGACTGCGCGCCCTCCCTCCCCCGACGAGATCGAGGGGGCGGTCGCGGAGACCCGGGCCGTCGTGCCGGGGCGGCCGATCGAGGTGGTGCTGGGGGCGCCGGCGTGGGATGGAAAGTTCAAGCGCGTCCGCTGCCGCTACAGTCCGGACGGCTAGGCTCCGGCGATGCCATAGCGTCGCCCGGCCGACTGCACCAGGCGCCAGATCAAGCGGTGATAGTCGAGGCCGGAGGCGTTGGCGGCGATGGCCACCAGGCCCATGGCGGGATGGAGTCCGGGAAGCGCGTTGGCATCGAGCAGGACGGGCCCTTCGGGGCCGAGGCGAAAGTCGATGCGGGCATAGTCGCGGAAGCCGAGCAAGTCGAAGATGCGCTCTGCGACCGGCCCGAGGACGGTCTGCGCCGAGTCATCCGGGGTGAACAGCCACCGGCGGTCGCTCCAGGACATGACGGCCGGTGCGTCGGAGGGACCGCGGAAGCGGATCCTCACCGGCGACAGGGCCTCCGGGGTGCCGTCCTCGGGTCGCTCGAGGACCGCCACCGTGTACTCGGGGCCGTCGATGTATTCCTGGACCAGCCAATCTTCCGAGGTGGCGGCGACGGCGAGCTGGGGATCCTGCCGATCCACCAGCCGGACGCCGCGATGGTAGGCGCCGTATCGGGGTTTGAGCACGGCGCGGTCTGAACCCTCTGGCCACCGACCCGGCTCCAGGAGCCTGGGAGAGCGGATGCCGTGGGTCGCGAGGAACTCGGCGGTCCGTAGCTTGTCCTGGGCGAGCCGCTGGCTGGCGGAGGGTGCGCCGATACACCGGCAACCGAGGGTTTCGAGGCGTTCCGCGGTCTCGGGTTGTTGCTCGAGGATGCCCTGCCAACGGTCCTCGTAGCCGTAGGCGAGGTTGAGGACCAGGTCGGCCGACGCCGCCTCGACCACCGCGGCGATGCTCGACGGATGGTAGTCAGCCGACCGTACCCGCCATCCCTGGCAGGTGATGGCGGCCTCGATGAGCCGCTTCTGGTACGGGTCGATCCACTCCTGGTTGGGCGTCTTCGCGGGTTCGACGCTCAGGACCAGGAGGCGGGGCATGCCGGGTCAGTCTCTGGCAGGGTGGCTGAGAGAGCCGGCCGTCAGCTCTCGATGGCCGTCGTCGGGAAGGCGCCCCGGGCCGACCGCAGCTCTGAAACGACCCGTGTCGCCTTCTTCTGCAGCTGGTCGCGGATGCTCTTCGAGAAGAGAATCTCGCCGCGGACGCTCGCCATCAGCACTTCGAGCTCCGGCCGAGTGAGGCTGATGGCTTCGCGCGGGCTGAGCAGCTGTGAGACGACGAAATCGATGTAGGGATCCGTGAACTCCGTCCCGAAGATCGTCGACGCCATGGTGAATCTCCTGGGTTGGTCGTGCCGCGGGGCACGGGGTGCGATTTCAGGGCGACCGCAAGGCCTCGAAGAAGATTGACTTTGATCAATCTACTGCTGGATCAACCCGGAGTCAACGACGGCGGACTGGTCCCTGGCGCCACAGGCGGCCGAGGGGACGGCTTCAACCCCGTTCGAGGAGCCGGAGATAGAAGTCGGCCATGCGTTCGGCGTGGGTTTGGTCGAAGCGGCAGTAATGGCCGGGGTCGACGGCTTCGACCTCGACGATGCGGGGAGACTCGGCCGGACCCACGAGATCGAGGCGAAAGGTGTCGAGAGGCCGCGCAAAGCGGTCGCGGACCCTGAAACCGAGCTCGATCTCCGCGCGGGTGGGGGAGTAGGCGCGCACCGTCGCTCCCCGCGAGGAGTCGTTGGCGCGGAACTCTCCCCGTCCCGGAGTCTTCTTGGCGGCGTGGGAGAGGCGATCCCCGAGGAAGAGCAGCGAGCGTTCACCGTCGTAGATCTCGGGTACGAACGGTTGTAGCAGCAGGGTATCGGTCGCTCGTCGATAGGCCTCGAGCACCGCCTCGTCGACGTCGTCGAGCCGGTGCACCAGCCGGCCGCACTCGCCGTTGATCGGTTTGACGATCCGATAGCACTCGCCACAGGCCGCACGCAGCTGCTCCAGGGAGACGGCGCTGGGAATCTTCGTGGTCGGCACGATGGGCAGGCCCGCCGCTTCGAGATCGAAGAGGTACTCCTTCGACAGGCCGTAGACCAGCGTCTTCACCGGGTTGACGCAACGGACCCCCCGATCATCGAGGGCGCGCAACCAGGTCTCGAGCTCGGCCCATTTCTGCGCCAGCGAAAGGCTTCGGGACGAGGCGTGACCCAGTTTGAAGACGTGGAGAAGGTCCAGGGTGCTGGGCAGAGAGAGGTCGAAGGTGATCTCCTTCTCGCAATCGAAGGCCTTGGCCCTCAGTTCCGGGGTCAGCGTGTGGCGATCGATCGCGAGCACACGGACGCCGCCCGCCAGCCTCCCGGCGCGTCGGAAAAAAGCCGTCATGCGGGCTCGGGGCAAGGCGGTGTCGGACCGGTCGTCGTCTGAAGGCAGGGTGACGCCGACGATGGCATTCATGGGCTGGGCTCGCGGACCGGGTGCCCCGCCAAGGCCCGTGGCTCGCGACGAGCCGACGGCTCCGTGGCGGCGGGATTTCTGGGCGGATGCTACCACCGCGCCGGACGCGCCCTCCCTCGCGGTGGGGCCGGTGGAGTACCCTCTCGCCATGCTGCCACCGCCGATTCGAGGCTCGTTCATGAGGGACGGGGACGTCGCTCCCTACTGGGGCTACTACGACGACCGCTTCCTTCGCACCCGCCTGGCGGCGGAGCCCGCCGATGACCGTGTGGTCGCGCGCAACGACGACCTCGCCGAGTGGACCACGACCCCCGGCGCGCTCGGTGGCGTCGGCAACACCTCGTTCTTTCCACCGGCGCTGGCGGCGGGGGTCCGGCGGCACAGCGTCCATGAGGTCACCATGACCGGTGGCCGGACCTTCCTGCTCAGCCGAGAAGCCTCCCGGAAGCTCGGCTTCCCCGAGCTCGCCCTCGATCTCGATCGGCTCGGTTGGGGGCATGGTTCCCTCGAAGTGCGTCTCGAGGTCAAAGGGGCGGGTACCCTGTTCGAACGGACCCGCATCGGGCAGACCGAGCTCGAGCGGCTGCTCGCCACCGAGCCCGAGCTCCGAGCGACCTACGAGTCGGAGTGCCATGGCCTCGGACCGCCGGTTTTGATGAGCTCGCGGGCCGAGTACCTCAAGCGCAACATCGGCGGTCAAAGCGAGCGCTTCGCGCGCCACGCGGTGGAAACCTCGGCCCGGTTGCTCGGCCGGTCGGCCATCAAGTTCGTACCGGTGTGGGCGGCGGTGGCTCAATCCCCGCGGGTGCATCGCAACCTCGACCTGGTCAGCGGGGCTGTCGATCCGGAGCAGCCGCGGTGGCCGGGGTCCTGGGTCACCGAGTTGCGTCTCACCCCGAGCTCGGTACGGGCCCTCTACTTCGACAAGGTCGAGACCGATGAGCATCTGGTTCAGCTGTGCCGGCGCGTTTCCGAGGACCCCGGCGAGCTGGCGGAGGCCGGCGAGGAGATCCTCGCCGATGCGCGTCGGCACCTCGAGCTTCTCGCCGCTTCCACCCGACCCGCGGAGCCCGGTGCCTGCTACTGGATCAAGGTGGGCGACATCAACGAGAAGTTCAAGCTCGACCCGCGGGGTCGTCCTCTCGAGGCCGAGAGGTTCCGGCGTCAGAGGATCGCCTGGTTCTTTGCCAAGGACGAGGTCGTCGTACGGCGGGTGGGCAAGTTCTTCGTCGACATGGAGGGCTTCTTCGGTAGGGATCTCGGATTCCGCAGCGCCGAGGCGGACCTCGACTTTCACCATCGGCTCACGGTCCTCGCGATTCTGCGCGACCACAACCGCATCGCGACACGCTTCCGTCTGGCGGTCCTGCTCGCCGAGGGTCGCAAGATGGCCGATGTCTCGCGCCGTCAGCTGCAGAAAGACGTGATGGCGGAGCTCGTCGAGACGATCAACCGGAGCCCCCTCGTGACCTTTGGTCTCGGGCGGACGGAGGCCGAGGTGATCCTCGAGCACCCCGCGCTGGGCGGTCAGCGGCATCGCTACCTGCTGCCCCGGGACGAGCTGGCGGAGTGGTATCGCTGAGCTCAGACGCCGAGGGCCGAGGCGGCCAGACGCTCGATCAGAGCGGCGAAACCCACCCCCGCCCGCGCCGCCGCCAGCGGCAGGAAGCTACGCTCCGGATGGAGGTTCGGCAGGCTGTTGACGTCGAGCACGACCGGTCCCGCGGGGGCGACCCGGAGGTCGATCCGGGCATAGTGCCGCATGCCCAGGACCTCGAAGCTCCTCCGGGCCAGGGCCGCGACACCCCAGCGGTCTTCTCGCGGGCAAACGTCGACCTCGACCCCTGGGAGCCCCGCCGCGTGGGGTCGCGGTCCGTGGAACTCGAGGGCCAGCAGGGGTAGGACCTCGATCTCGGATCCTCGGCCGAGGACCGCCGCCGTCAGCTCGGGACCGTCGATGAGCTCCTGGAGCAGGTCGTCGTGACCCAGGCCGAGATCCGGCGCCCGCCGTGGGTCGACGATCCTCACCCCCCGGTGGCAGGCGCCGAAGCGCGGCTTGACCAGCGCCACCTCGGGCAACGGGGCAGAGCCGTCGAGATCGAGCTCACGGGGTGAGGGGATGCCATGACGCGCCAGGGCTTCTGCGCAGGCCCGCTTGTCCTGGGCCAGGGCCTGGACCACCGCGGGGGAGCCCAGGTGGAGTGCTCCGGCGCGCTCGAGACGCTCGGCGACCTGCCATTGGGTCTCGAAGAGGCCGGCGGCAGGGTCGACGAAGCCATAGGCGAGATTGAAGACCAGGTCAGGCCGGATCTTCGCCAGCAGCGGTTCGAGCTCCGCCGGGTGATACCGGGCTGCCGCCGGATCCGCGCCCGCCGCCGACAGGGCCTGGGTGATCGGTCCCACGACGTCGCGGGCCCGCGCCTCGCGGTTGGGCGTCTGCTCGCGGGGCGTGTAGAGAATCAGGATCCGAGCGCCGGCGATGGTGCCTGCCGTCATGAAGGCCGAGTCTACTCCGGGGCTCGGGTTCGGTTCCCCGGGTCGCTCGGACGGATGCGCGCGGCTCGGTGCTCGAAGGCTTCCGCGGCGGTGACGTCGCCGGCGGCGCGGCTGAGCTCCGCCAGGTGCTCGAGGCTTCGTGCCACCAGGGCGTCCTCGGGGCCCAAGGCCTTCTCGCGGATCGCGAGAGCGCGCTCCTGGAGGGCGATGGCCTCGGCGAGGCGCCCCTGGTTGCCCACCGCCCGCGCCAGGTTGTCGAGGCTCCAGGCGGTCTTCGGGTTGTCGGGGCCCAGAGCCTGCTCACGGATCGCCAGCGACTCGCGGAGCAGCCCCTCGGCGACCTCAGGACGGTCGAGGTCGAGGTTGAGCGAGCCGAGGTTGTTGAGCGAGTCGCCAAAGGCCGGGTGGTCCGGCGGCAGCCGCAATCGGCGCTCCGCCAGGGCCTGTTCGAAGAGGGGAGCCGCCTCCTCGAGCTTGCCCTGGCTGGCCAGGGCCGCGGCCAGGTTGTCGTTCATCCCGGCCCGCCGGACGTGCCCCGGCGGCAGGACCTGGTCGAGGATCTTCTTCGCCTCTCGAAAGCTGGCCTCCGCCTCCGGCCAGCGCCGCTGGCTGAAATAGGTGGTGCCGAGGTTGTTGAGCGCCCGCGCGAGGTCGGAGCGCTTGAGGTCCGGGTGGGTCCGAAAGAGCGCGACGCTCTGCTTGAGGTGAGCCTCGGCGGCCGGGTAGTCGCGGAGACGCCGTTCGACGCGGCCCAAGACGTCGAAGATGTCGGCGCGCAGCGAGAGGGTCTCCGCATCGTTGCCGGTGGGTACCAGCTGGAGGGCTTCCTCGAGCTGGGCCTTGGCCTCGTCCGGGCGATCCGCCGTCAAGGTGTCGGTGGCGATCTCCACCCGGGTGCGGGCGATGTCGCGGGCGCTGGCCGCCGGGTCCTCGAGCTGCAGGGCGAGGGCCTTCTCCGCCTGCTGCCGCGCGGTCTCGACCTGGCCGAGCTCGCGGTAGACGCCGGCGACGGTGTAGCTCAGGCGGGCGGCCACCGCCGGCTGATCGGCGAAGTCGCGATCGATCCGCGCCGCGCCGGCATCGAGGAGCTCCAAGGCCGTGCGTTCGGCGGGGGGCTTGGTGGAGTCGGGATCGTCCACCCCCGAGCCGCGCAGGATCCCGACCAGGAACTCGACCATCCGGTCGGCATCCTGACGCGCCTCGACGGCCACCCGGGCCTCGTGGACCGCCTTGGCCTCGGCGCGTTTGGCCCGTGCCAAGCCGATGCCGATACCGAGGACGCCGAGCAGCACCGCCACCAGCGCCACTCCCGCCGCCGCCGCGGCGGTGCGGTGGCGGCGGGCGAGCTTGCGGAGCACGTAGGCCGCGGTCGGTGGGCGGGCGACCACGGGCTCGTCGTTCAGGTAGCGTTCGATCTCGGCGGCGAGCTCGGCGGCGGAGGCGTAGCGCTCGCGGCGATCCCGCGCCAGCGCCTTCATCACCACCCAGTCGAGATCACCCTCGAGACGGCGGCTCAGCGTCCTGGCATCGACCCGGCGCGCCGCCGCCAGGCCTGCGCTCTCGTCGACCTCGAGCGAGGAGACCCGTGTGCTCGGCTTCTTGGGATCGTTCTCGGTGATCTGCTTGAGGATCGCGCCCAAGGTCGCGTTGGCGGTCTGGTAGGGCCGGCTGCCGGTGAGCAGCTCGTAGAGCACGACGCCGAGGGCGTAGACGTCGCTCCGGACGTCGAGCTCGCCGTCGGTGCCGGCGATGGCCTCGGGGCTCATGTAGGCGGGGGTGCCGAGGAGCCGGCCGCCGGTGGCCAGGGTGCGGTCCGTGAGCGCGCCCTCGAGGCTCTTGGCGATGCCGAAGTCGATGATCTTGGGCAGCGGCTTGCCGTCGACCTCGGCCACCAGGATGTTCGACGGCTTCAAGTCGCGGTGCAGCAGCAGCTTGCCGTGGGCATGGTCGACGCCGCGGCAGACCTCGGCGAAGAGCCGCAGCCGCGCCTCGAGATCGAGCTGATGCTCGTCACAGTAGGCGGTGATGGGCGGCCCCTCGACCAGCTCCATGGCGAAGTAGGGATGTCCGTCGTCGGTGGTGCCGCCTTCGAGGATCTTGCCGATGTTCGGATGCTCGAGCCGGCCCATGGCGTTGCGCTCGATCTCGAAACGCACCTGGAGCTCGCGGCTGGTCGCCTCGATGCGCAGCAGCTTGAGCGCGACGCGGCGCCGTACCGGCTCCTCCTGCTCCGCCAGGAAGACCCGTGCCATGCCGCCTTCGCCGAGGGTCTCGAGGATGCGGTACGGCCCGATCTGCCGCGGTGTGGTTTCGACCGGCGCGAAGGCGAAGCTCGGAGGGGTCTCGAGGAACCCGTCGTCCGCCCCGTCCTCGTCCTCGGCGAGCATCGCGCGGACCTCGGCCGCCAGATCCTCGGGGCAGCCGGCGAGGACCGCCTCGCGCTCGTCCACGGTCAGATCGATGACCCGGTCGAGGAGCGCGTAAAGACGATGGGCCCGCTGGTCGGCGAGGGTGCTTCCGGCTCCGTCGCTGGACGGGCTCAAGGCGCCAGCTCCCGACGCAGCCAGGTGCGCGCGGTCTTCCAGTCGCGCTCGGCGGTGGCCACCGAGACGTCGAGGACGTCGGCGGCCTCGCGGTTGGTCAGGCCGCCGAAATACCGCAGCTCGACCAGCCGCGCGGGGCGCGGTGCCACCGTCGCCAGACGATCGAGGGCGTCGTTGAGAGCCGCGACGTCGACCGCCGGTTCCGACACCGGCAGGATCCCCGTCTCGATGACGGTCAGCTCGTCGGGACCGAGACGTTTCGATGCGTTCTTGCGGCGGGCGTGGTCGACCAGGATGCGGCGCATGGCGCGCGCCGCGAGGGCGAAGAAGTGGGTGCGGTCGGCAGCCTGGACGTCGGAGCCGAGGAGCCGGAGCAGGGCCTCGTTGACCAGCTCGGTGGGCTGCAGCGTATGCCCTTGGCGCTCGCGGAGCAGGAAGAACCGTGCCTGCTTGCGGAGCTCCTGGTAGAGCTGCTCGACCAGCTCTTCGGTGACCTCCCGATCCCCCTCCCGCCACCGTGTGAACAGCTGCGTCGTCTCGTCGGATGGTGGGCTCAGGTCTTCCATCGGCGCCCGTCCTGGTAGGGCGCTTGGCAGCTTAGCAGAAGGGGTGCTAGTGGTCTTTACCCGGGTTTACGGCTTTCCCAGAGCGCCTATGATCGGAGAAGAAGAGGAGCGGGCCTGCGGGTCGAGTCCACCGGCTGACTCCGACAGATTTGAGCGTTGAAGAGGAGATGACTTGATGCCGGAGGTCTCACGTTTCCTGGGGATTCTGATCGCCATGTACTACAACGACCATGCGCCGCCCCACTTTCACGCGAAGTACGGTGCCTATGAGGTCGTGGTTCGGATCGACGACGGCGTCGTAGACGGCAGGTTTCCGCGACGAGCGCTCAACCTGGTGCTCGAATGGTACGATCTCCACCGATCAGAGCTTGCTGAGAACTGGGATTTGGCTCGGCAACGCAAGCCTTTGCGTCGGATCGACCCCCTGGAGTAGACACCATGATCCCCAAGCTCGAAGCCGCAGAATACGTGACAGGCCACGTCCTTCACCTGAGGTTCGACGATGGCCTGGAAGGCGACGTGGACCTCGAGGACGAGATGTGGGGCGAGGTCTTCGAGCCGCTCAAGGAGCCCGAGGCGTTCCGGCGCTTTGAGCTCGATCGAGAGCTCAACACGGTGACCTGGGTGACCGGTGCGGACCTGGCGCCGGAGTTCCTGTACGCCAAGGTCACGGCACAGCAGCCGGGATCGTCCAGAGAGCCTGCTACGGTTCGCTGATCAGGCCCGACCGAACCGGCCGGCGCCTTTCTCCCTAGCTTTTCTCGTCCTTCGGCTCCGCCCCCTCGGGCCGCCAGTCGGTCTGGTGACCGTCGGGGGGCTCGACGTGGGTGACGATGTCGTCGAGGTCGAGCTCGCCCCGAAGCTTGTCGGCGACCATGTGGCCGATGACGTGGGCCTCGTCGAGACGTAGGTCGGCGCGCACCTGGACGTGGAGGTCGGCGTGGTTGCTGCCGGCGCCGGTGCGGGTGCGGACCTTGTGGACGCCGAGGACGCCGGGAACCTGGAGCGCCAGCTCACGCACCGTCCGTGGCGGCACCACGGCGGTGTCCGTGAGCTGCCCGGCGCTGCCGCGGACGATCTGGAGTGCGGCGCGGGCGATGGCACCGGTGATCACCACCGCGATCACGATGTCCGCCTGGGGAAAGCCGAAGCGCGCCGCCAGGAGGCTCGCGATCACCGCCAGCGAGACGTAGACGTCGCTCCGGGTATGGGCGGCGTCGGCGGTCAGCAGGTGGCTGCCGAGCTGCTCGCCCCGGCGGCGCTCGAACGTCGACACCGCCAGGTTGATCGCCATCGTCACCCCCATCACCACCAGCGCCCAGGTCGAGGTGTCGGGCACCGTGCCAGTGTGGAGCCGCTCGAAGCAGCTGCGCAGGATCTCCCAGGCGGTCATCGCCAGGAGACCGCCGATGATCAGCGCGGACAGCGTCTCGAACTTCCAGTGACCGTAGGGATGGTCCTCGTCGGGCGGCCGGGAGGCGTAGGAGATGCCGATCAGGCCGACCACGTTGGAGGCCGAATCTGTCAGCGAGTGGAAGCCGTCGGCGACCATGCTGATGCTGTGGATCAGCGCGCCGACGATCAGCTTGGCCGCCGCGACGGCGACGTTGAGCACCAGCACCACCGCGAGGATGATCTTGACGCGGCGGGTGGTGGCGCGCTTGGCGGAATCGGGCATCGGGTCCGGCGAGATCGGCTAGGGCAGGAGCTTGCGCTCCTTGGCGGCGCGCTCGAGCTCGTCCTGGAAGTCCGGGTGGGCGATGGCGATGAGCGCTTCGGCGCGCTGGCGCAGGTTCTTGCCGAAGAGGTTGGCGACCCCGTGCTCGGTGACCACGTAGTGGACGTCGGCACGGCTGGTGACCACCCCGGCGCCCTGCTGGAGGAAGGGCGCGATGCGCGACATCGTGCCCTTCTTGGCCGTCGACGGCAGCGCGATCACCGGCTTGCCACCCCGCGACCGCGCCGCGCCGCGGATGAAGTCCACCTGGCCGCCAAAGCCCGAGTAGATGTACGAGCCGATGGAGTCCGAGCAGACCTGCCCCGTGAGGTCGATCTCGAGGGCCGAGTTGACCGCCACCAGCTTCTCGTTCTGGCTCGCGACCACCGGGTCGTTGACGTAATCGACGGGGTGCGCCTCGATGAAGGGGTTGTTGTTCAGGTAGTCGTAGAGCGCCGCCGATCCGAGGGCGAAGGTGACCACCGCCTTGCCCGGATGGAGACTCTTGCGGTTGCCGGTGACGACGCCCCGTTCGATGGCGTGCATCGCGCCATCGGAAAGCATCTCGGTGTGGACACCGAGCTCGAGGTT
>JAGQSE010000677.1 GCA_020439725.1 Acidobacteriota bacterium | reverse complement strand
CTCAGCGGGTGATCGGGATCCGAGCACCAGATCACCGTCGGCAGGAGAAAGGTAGCGCCACCCGCCTCGGCGACACGGCCGCCGTCACGGTGCGCCGCGGTCAGATCCTCGGCCCCACCGGCGGCGAGGGCGGCGTCAATGCCCGCGCTGATCCGGTGCGCGATGGCCGGATCGGGAAACGCGGCGAGCTGCGCCCGGGGATCGTCGAGGGGCCGCGCGGTCACTTCCGCGAGCCGCCTCGCCAGCGCTTCGGCGAGCTCGCGGCCGGCGGCGGCGGTCCACACCCCCGACGCGTTGATGCACGAACGCCCACCGTTGGCGAGCACCGAGTCGGCAATGAGGTCGAGGTGCTCCGGCCAGCTGCCGGCGGCGCCATGGTCGAGGAAGACCTTGCTCCAGCCGGGGCCGTGGGCCTGGACCCGTGTGTCGCGGCTCCAGCGCTCGACCGTCGAGGCGTCGCCGAAGACCATCGATCGCTGGCACGACAAGAGGATCCGGTCTGCGCCCTCGTGCCCCCCCGGATAGACGCTCAGCGCCTCCGGTGGACAGCCGGCGGCGAGCAGGGCGCGAGCGATGCGCAGCGGCGTCCATGGCTCGGCGCTCCCGGGCCGGAGCACCAGCGGCGTCTTGAGCGGGATCGCCGGCAGCCACAGCGTGTGGACCCCGGGCGAGTTGTTGGGGAGCACCGCGCCGAGGGCGTCGGCCTGGCGGAGGAAGCTCACCCGCCGCTCCCCCTCGAGAGTCCACCCGCGGTCGAGGGCAGAGAGATCGAGACCCCGCGTCAGGCCGCCGAGGATCGCGCCCTGGTTCTCGAGAGCGCGGACGATCTTCCCCATGTTGGCGCGGCCGAGGGCGATGGGCATACCGGCGGTGGCGGCGAGGGACTCGAGATAGCCCTCGGGCCCCTGGAGCTCGGCGCCGTCCGCGTCGGGATCACCCACGGGCAGCTCGGCGGTCTCGAACAGCCCGGCGGCGCGGCTGCAGATCTCGAGGAGCTCGGCCACCGAGCGTTCCTCGAGCGCACGCCGCGCCCCACCGATCCGACCCAGGTCGCGAGCGATGAGCCCCGGCGAGGCCTGGCTGACTTCGGCCACGGGGCTGCCGTCGCGGAGGTCCGCGAGCCGTGCGATCTCGAGGCTCCTGTAGCTCCGTCCAGCTCGCAGCAGCGGCACATGGACCGGCGACGCGGGCGCCATCAGTAGACCCCCACGGCGACCGAGGTCTGGAGGCTCGAGAGCAGCCGCAGGTTGCTGACCCCGTCCCAGGGGTATAGCTCGATGGGCTCGGCACGCTCTCCCTCGTCGCGTTCGGGAAAGCGCGGCATGAAGAACTCGCGGGTGAGGGTGGTGAGCAGCACGCGGCCGGCCTCGCCGTAGGCCACCGGCCGATCGAGATCCTCGGGATCGACGATCTCGAAGACCGCGCGGGGAGAGGGCGGGTAATAGGTGATGGTGTAGTCGGGATTCGCCGCATCGAAGGGTCGCGGCACGGCGAGTCCCATGAGGGTGTTGCCATAGACCGGTACGAAGTCGATCCCGGGGACCAGCTCCTCACGGGCGAAGCGGTGGAACTGGGCGTTCATCTCGGTGCCGCCACAAAAGATGCCGCGGATGCCGAGGCGCCCCAGATCGACCTTCTCGCACAGGGCTTCGAGGAGCTTGGGGGTGGTGAAGAGACAGCGGATCGTGTCGTGGGCGCGGAGGATGGTCAGCCCCTGGTCGATGACGTGGGTCTTGTAGGCCTCCATCTCCTCGAGGCGCCGGGCGCGCACCAGCTTGCCGACCCAGCGGGGATCGAGGTCGACGTGGAAGGCGATGCCCCCCCGATGTTGCGCCAGGTGCTCGATGGCGAGCCGCAGCCGGCGCGGCCCGGTGGGCCCCAGCATCAGCCAATCGCTGCCGCGAGGAAAGGTGTCGTGGGACAGGGTGGTCGAGAGCTGCTCGTAATCGACGCGGAAGTCGTCGATGTTGATCCGGCTCTTGGGAACACCGGTGGAGCCGCCGGTTTCGAAGACAGAGATGGGGCGGTCCGCATACCCCTTGGGCACCCACCGCCGCACGGGACCGCCGCGGAGCCACTCGTCCTGGAAGTGGCCAAGCAGCTTGAGGTCGTCGTAGCCGCGGATGGCCTGGCGTGGATCGAAGTCGAGGCGCCGGGCGAAGTCGAGCCAGAAAGGGGTGCCGGTCTCGGGATCGAAGTGCCAGCCAACGACGTCACGCACCTGCTCGTCGAGACGTTGTCGAGCCTCGGCGATGCGGTGTGTGAGGATGGAGTCGGCGATCTCAACCATGTCGGTCCCGGTGTGGGCTCTCGCCCTCCCTACTACGAGTGTCGAACTTCAAGGTTTGCGCAGCCGTTGCCCTCAACTCGCCCCTCAGAAACGCTGCCAAGTCTACCGGAGCGGACCCGCGACAACGCTCCCAACTCCCTTCCACTTCCCCACCACCGCCCCGAAGTTCTCAATCGGTATGCGGAGATGGAGGAACCCGAGGATGACCGCAGGTCACCCGCAGGGGCCTCCATCGACGACCCGAGAGAACGCTTCCCCGCTACCGCTCAGCTACGCGAGGGCTCGGGTCGCTAGCGAGCAGCCGCCTTGGCGTCTTCCGCGGGCTTGGCCGGGATGCCGTCCTTGATCGCGTAGAGGCGCTTGCGGCTCAGGATGTAGAGGATCCCGTCGTGGGCCGCCGGCGTGGCGTAGACCGCGTTGCCCATGTTGATCTCGCCGAGCACCTTGAGCGTCTTGCCCGTGGCCAGGATCGCCACGTCGCCGTCCTCGTCACCGAGGAAGATCTTGCCGTCGGTCACATAGGGCGAGCCCCAAATCGCCGCGAAGGCGTCGTACTTCCAGTAGAGCTCACCGGTCTTGGCGTCGAGGGCATAGAGGAAGCCGGAGAGATCCGAAACGTACACGATGCCGTCGGCCACGGCCGAGGTCGACATCGAGCGATGGAAGTCCTCGCCGCCGCGGTGCCAGACCACCGCCTTCGCCGTGATGTCGCCGCCGCCCTTCACCGTCGGGTCGATGGCCCACAGGTTCCCGAGCCCCTCGCCGTGCTCCGGGTCCTGCCCGACGGTGACGTAGACCATCCCGTCGTGGATCACCGGCATCCCGATGATGTTGTTGCGCGTCCCGCTCCCTCCGAGCTCCCAGCGCGAATCCTTTGGATTGCAATCGAAACGCCACAGCTGCTTGCCGGTCTTGGGCTCGAAGGCGT
>JAGQSE010000676.1:6678-10180 GCA_020439725.1 Acidobacteriota bacterium | reverse complement strand
CGACCGGGAGGGTTTCAAACCCTCCCCTACCCGGTTGAAAGGCCAGATTCAGTCTTCATTCTGACGTAGGGGCGGGTTTCAAACCCGCCCCTGAACCGGATGGCAATCTCTAGTCGCAGGACCTCACGGCGCCGGCACGAAGGTCTGGAAACGCCCGCCGGACGTCTTCCAGGGGCTCTCGAAGCTCAGCACCGGCGCATAGCCGTTGGTCAGCCAGCGGCCCAGCTGCGAGGTGAACTCGGGCGACGTCGGGTCGCCGCTCTCGCCACCGGGGAGGATCTGATAGGCCTCGATGCCCCCCGGCTCGAGGGTGGCGACGTATCGCCGCCCCGGGCTGAGAGTGAAGCGGAAGGACCTGTCGTCCTGGGCCCGTGCGTCGTGGGTGCCGGTGTCGATGGCCTCGAAGCCGCCACCGCGGGCCAGCCCTGGCAGCTGGGGCCCGGCCTGGATGAAGCTTCCCGCCGGCGGCACGTTGAAGGGCCCACCCAGCGGGTGCGCCAGGACGATGCGGTGGAGCTTCCCCCAGCGGTAGTCGGAGAGCTCCGTCGAGCCACCGAAGGCGGTCTCGAAGGGCTCTCCGGCCAGCCGGTCGAGGGTCGCCCGGAGCGTGTCGAGGAGGACCACGTCGCGGGCGACCTGCGGGTCGGCGACGCCGTCGACGGCGAAGAAGTCGACCCCGGAGGCGCCGCGCCCGCCCTGGGCGTCGAAGCTGCGCAGCTGGTGCAGCATGGCGACGTGGGCCTGGCGCGAGCTCGGCAGCGCGGCGCCGAGGCCCAGCTCCTCGAGCGTGTGGTCGATGACCCGGCGCACCAGCTGACCCCGCCAGACACTGAACAGGGTGGCCGCGACGCTGCGGTCGATTTCGGCGGCGGCGGGATCGGGCAGCGCCTCGGGATCGTCACCGGGGTCGTAGCCCTCCTGGATCCCCGTCGGGGTCGAGAAATCCCACGCCCCGAGACGCTCCACGGCCTCCACCAGCCGCGGATCCGCCACCAGGCCGGCCAGCTCCTTGGGCGCCCCCGGAGCCGTCGCGTCGGCGTAGGCGGCGAAGAGATAGGGCAAGGTCAGCTCGGCGTCGAGCAGCCGCTGGTCGCTCTGCAGCTGCTTCATCGTGTGCTCGTCGACCGGGCCCGCGGCGAGGGCGGCGCCGAGCAGGCGGGTGATCTGCGTCGCCCGCAGGCTGACGAAGGAGCGGTCGTAATACAGGATGCCGCCCCGCCGGCGCCGCTGGTTCAGGGGGTCGTTGTCGAGGGTGGTGCCCAACGGGTCGTTGTTGGCGCTGACCAGCATTCCGCTCGGCGGATCGATCTCCGCGGGCATCTCGGAGAGCGGCAGCACCTCGTAGTCGAGGCTGCGGTCCCGGCGGTCCCGCGGCGCCCGGATCCACTCGTTGCGGTGGGCACCGGTGCCGTCTCGGATCAGCCACGGCGGCGCGCCGTCGACCCGGGCCAGGTTCTGGAGGTCGTCACGGAGCGGCATCTCGCCGGTGGCGAAGTACGCGATGTGACCCCGGGTGTCGGCATAGGCCATGTTGAAGAGGAAGCCGTCGGCGAAGCGCAGTCCGTCGCGGAACTCGTAGACGTTTCGAGCCCGGTGCCAGCGCAGGAAAGCCTCGAGATCGAGGCTGCCGGAAAAGCCCGCGTACTGGACGCTGAGCCCCGTCGCCACGCCGTCCACCGGGGTGCCGATGGACAGCAGCGGGCCACCGTTGCGCCGCGGGACGAAGAAGGTCTTCCCCCCTTCGAGATCACCGAGCTCGACGTCCATGGTGTTGCTCGGCACGCCGTCGCCGATCACGTTCGCTCGGTACGCCTGGTCGACGATCCGGAGCGGTTCTTCGTGACCGCGGAAGACCGTGGCCCGGGGCAGGCCGGTGGCGGGGTCGAAGACCACTTGCTCCTCGAAGACGTCGGTGATGTCGAGGCGGTTGTTGGTCGCCCCCCAGCACACCCGGCGATTGCACCCGGTGACCACCGCGGGCAACCCGGCGAAGGTCACGCCGGTGACGTTGAGGGGCCCGCTGCCAACGTCGTCCCGCCGGGACGTCAGCTGGACCTCGTAGAGCACCGGCGGCATCGACAGGAATTGATGCGGGTCGTTGGCGAGGATCGGTCGCCCCGAAGTGGTGTGCCGGCCGTCGACCAGCCACCAGTTCGAGCCGATGCCGCCGTGGTCGCCGTCGAGGCTACGCGACAGCAACGGGATCTGGCGGAGCTCGGTGGCGAGCTGCCGACCGAGCTCGAGGGTCTCGGGTCGGGGATGGAACGCCCCTGCTCGACGGCCCGGCGCCGCCGGCGAGGCCACCTCCGCCCCGGACAGCGCACCGAGGCCGTCGGGGATGGTCACCGTCGGCTCGATGGGTGCACCGCGGAAGACGTCCTCGTCGAACAGCGCATCGCCGTCGAAGCCGCGCTCGGCGCCGGCGGCGCGATAGGCCTCGAGGGCCAGCGTGCGGTCGAGGTCCGAGAGGTCGAGCCAGGAGCCGAGGCTGAAGCCCTTGAGCAGGAGCAGCGAATCCTCGGCACGCCACGGTTCGACCGAGTCCGGACCGAGCTCGAGGACCGTGTACTCGACCGGCAGAGGGTTGCGGCGCAGGTACACGTTGACGCCGTCGGCGTAGGCGCGAAGCAGCCGGCGTGAAGACCCCGCCAAGCGGTCGTAGCTCTCCTCGGCGGCGCGCTCCAGGTCCCAGCGGCGGAACTGGACGTCCGAGCCGATGGCCGGCGCCCCGAACATCTCCGCCAGGGTGCCGGCGAAAACGTGGCGATAGAAGTCGATCTGGAAGAAGCGGTCCCGGGCCTGGACATAGCCCAGGAGGAAGAAGGTGTCGCGCTCGCTATCGGCGAAGATGTGCGGGATCCCTTCGTGATCCCAGAAGATGCTCGCGGGTCGTAACAAGTCCGGAGTCGTCACCGCCTCCTGCCCCACCCCGGGTCGTACGGCAGCGAAACCGAAACACAGCCCCAGTCCCAGCACGCCCAACGCTCTCCTCCAGACAACCTTTCGCATCATCTGTCTCCTCCCGTTGAGGGGTGCACCCGGCGGATCCGACACCCTCTGTCGCTTCCATGAGGCACCCGGCTAATCCCCGTTCAAGACGAAAATTGTGTCCATATACTCAAGATTGTACTACACGATTTTAAGAACTCATCATACTCGGTACGTTCTCTACCGCCTTTACGGATTTCGCGCAAGCACGACAAAACCTCCCGAGGCGACCCTGAGGGTCATCTCGGGAGGCGAAGAGTTGCGGCGGATCGGCGCCGCGGCGGGAGGACGGTGGGCGGGACTAGGCGGGGATCAGGGTCCGATCGGCTCCGTCAATCGTGACGCAGGGCGACCATCGGATCGACCCGGCTGGCGCGGAGGGCGGGGATCCAGGTGGCGAGCAGCGAGACCACGGCGAAGCTCAGCGTGACACCGGCGATGACGACGGGATCGGTGGGGCTGACCTCGAAGAGCAGGCTCTTCAGGAGGCTGGTCGAGATCCACACCAGGACCA
>JAGQSE010000676.1:0-6609 GCA_020439725.1 Acidobacteriota bacterium | reverse complement strand
TGCGCGCCGAGAGCCACGCGCATGCCGATCTCGCGCCGCCGCTGGGCGACCGAGTAGGCCATGACGCCGTAGATGCCGATCGAGGCCAGCAGCAGCGAGACCACGGCGAAGGCGCTGAGGATCGAGGCGTAGAGCCGCGGCTGCGAGACCGTTTCGGAGAGCCGCGTTTCCATCGTCTTGACGTCGAAGACCGGCTGCACCGGATCGACGTCGAGGACAGCCTGGCGAAGGGCTCCGGTCATCGCCTCGGGGGGTCCCGCGGTGCGCAGCACGAGGAACATCGTCGGGAAGACGTACTGGGCCATGGGCACGTACATCTCGGGCTCTGGCGGCAGGTCGAGCTCCGACTGCCGGACGTCGCCCACCACGCCGACCACCTCGCCAGTGATCGGCAGGGCCGGGAAGACGCCGACCAGCTTCGACCCCATCACCAGGTGCTGGCCGATGGGATCGACGTCGGCGAAGAACTGGCGCGCCATGGTGCGGTTGATCACCACCACCGGGGGCGCGTCTTCGCGGTCGCGCTCGGTGAAGCCGCGACCCTGGATCACCGGGATGCCCAGGGCGTCGAAATACCCCGGGCTCGCCGAGCGAAAGCCCGAGACGACGACGTCCTCGAGACTCTCCGGCGGATCTCCTTCGACGAAGAAGTCCCAGTTGAAGCCGAGGCTCGCCAGCGGCAGCCACGAGGTCGCCCCAGCGTGGTCGACCTGGGGCAAGGCCTCGGCCTTCTCGAGCACCCGGCGGTAGAACTCGACCTGGCGCCCGGCGTCCGGGTAGCGGCTCTGGGGCAACGCCACCTGCAGGGTCAGGGCGTGATCGGCGTCGAAGCCCAGATCCGCCTGCACTGCGTTCAAGAAGCTCTTCATCATCAGCCCGGCGACCACCAGGAGCACGAGCGCAAAGCCGATCTCGAGGATCACCACGCCGCGTCGCAGGACCGCCGCCACGGAGCCCTCGCCACCGCTTCGCCCGCCGTCCTTGAGCTGCTCGTAGAGGCCGCTGCGGGCCAGCGACAGCACCGGTGCCAGGCCGAAAACAAGGCCCGTGACCAGCGACGCCGCCAGCGCGAAGCCGAGGACCCGCCCGTCGAGGCTCAGCTCCTCGATGCGCGGGATGTGCCCCGGCGCCGCCACCGCCAGCCAGCGCCCGACGAGCCAGGCGAAGAGCAACCCCAGGCAGCCGCCGAGGAGCGCCAGGACGACGCTCTCGGTGACCAGCTGGCGCCCCAGCCGCCAGCGCCCGGCGCCGAGGGACCGGCGGAGCGCGAACTCCCCACCGCGGGCCGTGGCGCGGGCCAGGAGCAGGTTGGCGACGTTGGCGCAAGCGATGAGCAAGAGGCCCGCCACGGCGGCGAAGAGCAGCAGCAGATAGGGCCGCAGGTTGCCGACGGTGCGTTCGTAGAGCGTGTAGATCACCGAGCTGAAGCCGGTGTTCGAACCCGGGTATTGCTGCTCGAGGGCGGCGGTGAGGGTGTCCATCTCGGCCTGCGCCTGCTCGAGGCTCACGCCGGCTTTGAGCCGCGCCACGGTGAATTGCGTGCGCACCGTGCGGTTGGCCCAGCCCTCCTGGTCGAAGGCCTCGGGCAGCCACAGCTCGCTGGTCTTGGGGAAGCGGAAGGACGGCGGCATGACGCCGACCACGCGATAGCGCTCGCCATCCATCGTCACGCTCTGCTCGAGGATGTCCGGAGCGCCGCCGAAACGCCGTTGCCACAAACCGTAGGAAAGCACCACGACATGGTCCTGGCCCGGCTCGTCCTCCTCCGGGCGGAAGGTCCTGCCGAGCAGCGCCGGGGTCTTGAACAGGTCGAAGAACCCGGCGGTGACGGCGGTGGTGGTGACGCGCTCGGGGTCGGCGCCGCCGGTGAGGTTGAAGCCCGTGTCGGTGTAGATGGCGTAGGCCGCCAGCCCCTCGAAGCTTTGCGCCGTCTCGCGCCAGTCCTTGAAGTTGGCCGGCGACACCGGGTACCAGATCCAGCCCCGTTCGAGATTGCGCTCGAAGACCTGGACCAGGCGCTCGGAGCTCTCGTAGGGCAACGGCCTCAGCAGCACGGTGTTGACGACGCTGAAGATCGTCGTACTGGCGCCGATGCCGAGGGCCAGGGTCAGGAGCGCGACGGCGGTGAAGCCGGGGTTGCGGGCGAGCGCTCGCAAGCTGAAACGGAGGTCTTGGAGAAGGCCGCTCATGGGTCTTCCTTTTCTCGGAAAGCGGACGCCGCCACCGGCCGCCCCGAACGAGGGCGCGCGAGCACGGCGGCGGCACTGTGGCTGGGGACGGACCGACGGGAGGGGATCGGGGTCCGGCGCGGGGCCCCGGACCACCGCTCCGAGGGGGGCTTCGGAGCGGTGGCGGGCGCAGGGCCGGAGCGGCTCCCGGCCCAGGGGGAGCCGTCGGCGGCGTGGAGCCTCAGAAGCTGAACGACACGCTGGCGATGCTGTAGTCGCTCTTGAACTCCTGGAACACGAAGTCCAGGAGAACGCCGCCGGGCGTCGGGACGACGTTGAAGCCCACCGGCAGGTCGAAGTTCGTCTGGTGATACTCGGCCTTGAAGACGATGGTCGGACGCAAGGCCCAGACGATCGAGTAACCGGTGTCCTGACGGTTGTTGAAGCTCTCGGTACCGACCAGGTTGGTGTTGGTCTGGTCGATGTCGCTGTACTCGCGCTGCGCCCAGATGCCGAGCTGCTCGGTGATGTTGAAGCCCGCCTGGACGTAGTAGTTGGCCGCCTGGATCTCGCCGTTGAACAGGAAGCTGTTGTTCGACGGAATCTCGAAATACTTGTACTCGCCGCGGATGGTGAAGCGCTCGAAGGCTCCGTCCACCGAGGCGTGCCAAGTGTTCCAGGTGTCCTTCTCGGTGTGGAAGCCGCTGCCCTCGACGTCGTAGCGCTGGATGCCAGCGCCGAAGCGCAGGCCGCTCACCGGGGTGTTGAGCCAAAGCTGAGCACCGACGGCGTCGGTGGCCTTGGCCTCGAACACGTTGGTGGTGTTGGCCGCCACCGACTCGAGCAGATCGAACTCGCCGTAGTAGGCGTCGAAGTCCACCGACCAATCCGACTCCGGCCACAGGTTGGTGACGAAGATCACCCCGTCGATGGTTTCGCTGACGAAGCTGCCTTCCTGGTAGAAGGTGTAGGCCGGCCGGAAGAACGGCAGCAGGGTTCCGACGTCGCGGAACTCGTTGAAGATACCCACCGGCACCGGGACGCGCCCCACCTTGATGGCGAAGTTGTCGGTGAACCGATACTGGTAGAAGGCCCAGTCGAGCTCGACGTCGTTGTCGACGTCGCCCAGCGGGCTGTCGTCGAAGTGACGATGCGAGAGCTGCACGACGAAGGTGTGCTTGGCCGCCGGGTCGTACCGCAGCTGGAGGGCGGCGATGCGGTAGTTCCACGTGCCGTCGGGATCGAGACCCAACACCCGTTCGTCGGAGGAGCGCGGCTGAGCGTTGTTCTCGGGATCGAGCTCCGCGTAGGCCGTCGTCAGGAAGCCGTGCAGCTGGAAGTGGTCCTGCCAGTAGCTGCTGCCGCCTTCGCCGGCACCGCCGTCGTCGCTTCCCTCCTGGGCGACGCTCAATAAGCTGTTCTGGGCCGCCAGGGTCTTCGCCACGTCGCTCGCCTCCTCCGCCGAGGCCAAGCGAGCCAGGGGCAGGGAGATCATTCCGGCGGCGACGAGTGCAAACAACCCGGGGCGCAATCCGCGACCACGCATCATGCCTAACTCCTTTCCGTGTTTCAGAACTTGGAGTTAGACTTTTAGCACAGTCCCGCCGCCGTGGGAAGGCACAGGATTGACCAATCTTCGAAATGCCGCGGATGAGCAGCAGGTCGAGGTCAACCACGCAAAGCACCGTCGGTGACCTCCAAAAGCCGCTGTCGCATCGACGCCGCCAGCTGCCGCACCAAGGGCTCCTCGAGCACCGATCGATGGTCCCCCGGCAACCGCTCGATGGCCGTGCCCGGGGCCAGCAGGCGACGCCAGTACGCCACCACCTCGCCGGCGCCACCCGCCGCCGCGCGCTCGGCGGCGAGGAAGAGCGCCGCCGGACCACCCCAGGGCTCGGGCTGGTAGGCGGCCAGGGCCTCGAGGTTCGCCTTGCAGACCTCGAAGAGGCTCTTCGAGGACGCCCGGTCGAGGCTGGCATAGGCGGGGCTCGACCGCCGTAGCCGGCTGACCAGGTGATCGAGGAGCTCCTCCCGGCCGAGCCCCTCGAGCGCCTCGGCCTCACCGCTCTCCGCTTCGGGTGCCAGACGGCGGAAGTCGTCGAGCAGGCGGCGAAGCAGCTCGGTCTCGTCGGCGGGCACCGATGCCTCTCCCGGCACCGCCGGCTCCACCAGGACCAGGAGGTCGACGCTCTCCCCCATGCGCCCGAAGCGTTGGGCGATCTCGAGGGCCACCAGCGCGCCCATCGAATAGCCGCCCAGGAGGTAGGGGCCCGTCGCCTGCACCGCGCGCATCTCCTCGACGTAACGCTCCGCCAGCGCCTCGACGCGGGTCAGGGGCGGCTCGCCGCCATCGAGCCCGGGCGCCTGCAATCCGGCGAAAGGATGGCCGCCGGCCAGATGGCGGGCGAGCTCGACGAAGCCGGTGACGTCGCCGGCCACCGGGTGGACGCAGAAGAAGGGTCGGCGCTCGCCGGCGGGTTGGATCAAGACGACGCTGCTGCTGCGCTGGGGCGCCGCGACACCACCGCCGAGCAGGCGCTCGAGAGCCCGCCGCTTGTCGTCCGAGAGGCCCGCGGTGCGGTCCGCCACCGCCTGCCAAAGGCGCTCGACCTCGCGCTCCTCGGCGCGGCGGGCGTTGCGGTCCTGCCCCGCCGGACCTGGTACCGACGACGCGCGGCGGTGTCGCCACTCGAGACCGCCGCCGGCCAGCCAGCGGGCGGCGACCTCGGTGCGCACCCACCACCGCCCGTCGTCGGTGGCCGGGCCACGACCGCCGGCAGCCACCGGGGTCGAGCCGAGAGCGGCGGCCCAGGGCTCCGCGGTGTCGGACGGCGTGAGCACCCACGCCTCGCCCCAGCCGCCGGCGGGGATCGCTTGCCGGCGCCGGTCGAGGAGGCACAGGGTCAGGCCCTCGTCGCTCGCCGGCAGCTGCTCCTGGACACGGCGGTCGAGCCCGGCCAGCAGCCCTTGGAGGTCCTCGCCGACGAGGGGGCGGGGCCACTCCACGAGCACCTGGTGGCGCTCCCCGGGCGCCAGCATCTCGAGCTCCGAGCATCGCCGGCGGGGACTTCTCACCGCCGCGTCGACCAGTGCGACGTAGTGCCCGAGGAGCCGCTCGACGGTGGTCCGGTCGTAGAGCGCACGGTTGTATTGCACCGAGCCCTCGAGGACCTCGCCGGCGTCGGTGAGACCCACCGACAGGTCGAAGACCGCCTCTCCCCGCCGGCTGTCGAGGTCGTACAGCGACAGGTCGAGGCCCGGCAGCCGCGGCTCCGGCGGCGGCTCGTGGTTGAAGGCCACCATCACCTGGAACAACGGATGGACGCCCTCGGGACGCTCGGGCTTGAGCACCTCGACCAGCTTCTCGAAGGGCACTTCCTGGTGCGCCTGGGCGGCGACGGTGGCCACCTTGACCTCCTCCACCAGCTCGTCGAAGAGCGGGTCGCCGGTGAGCTCGGCGCGGATGACGACCGTGTTGATGAACATGCCGATGAGGTTCTCGGTTCCCGGCCGGTGACGGTTGGCCACCGGCGTGCCGAGGGCCAGGTCCTCCTGTCCCGTGTGCCGCTCGAGGAGGAGGTGGAAGGCCGCCATGGTGACCATGAACAGGGTGACGCCCCGGCCGTGGCAGTAGCGGCGGAGCGCCTCGGTGGTGCTCGCCGACAGCTCGAAGGCGGTGCGCCCGGCGGGCGCCGCGCCATCCGCGGGCCGGGGCCGGTCCATGGGTGGCAACGAGACCGGCGGCAGCCCCTCGAGCCGGCCGCGCCAGAACTCGATCTCCTCGTCGAGAACCTCGCCCTGGAGCCAGCTGCGCTGCCAGTGGGCGTAGTCGCCGTATTGCACCTCGAGCTCGGGCAGCGGCGAGGGCTGGTCGTCGAGGAAGGCCTCGTAGAGCGCCGCCAGCTCGCGGATGAAGATGGCTCCGGACCAGCCGTCGGAGACCAGGTGATGGGTGTTGGCGATGAACACGTGGTCGTCGCGGTCGAGGCGGACCAGCGTGTGGCGGATGAGCGGCCCCTCCCCCAGGTCGAAGGGACGCTCGGCGTCGCGGTAGGCGAGCCGGTAGACCTCTTCCTCCCGGAGCCGCGACGGTAGGGCCTGGAGGTCGACCACCGGCAGCCGCTGCACCTCGCGGGGAGCGATGACCAGACACGGCGCGCCGTCCTGCTCGCGGACCACGGCGCGCAGCACCTCGTGACGTTCGACGATCTCCTCGAAGCAGCGGCCGAGGACGTCGAGACGCAGGCGGCCGCGCAGGTGGATGGCGGCGGGCAGACTGTAGGCGACGCTCTCCGGGTCGAGACGCCAGAGAAACCACAGCCGCTCCTGCGAGAAGGTCAGGGGCAGGGGCTCCCCGCGGCCGACCCGCGGCAGAGCGCGCTGGGGCTGCCGGCGCGGCTCGCGGTTCTCCGGCTCGCCGAGGAGGCGTGCCTGCTCGGCG
>JAGQSE010000675.1 GCA_020439725.1 Acidobacteriota bacterium | reverse complement strand
CGACGCGCTGGGGCGCGCGGAAGCCCTCGACCGCCTGGCCGAGGTGTGCTCCGAGACGCGGCTCGCGGGGTGCCCGGACCCGGCCCCGCTGGCCGGGTCGCTCGCGACGAAGGACCCGGACCGCCTGGTCCGCCAGGTGGCGGCGCGCTGGGCGGAGCGGCTCGGTGCACCGGCAGGGGGGAGGGAATGAGCGACCTCGCGCTGCTCTCGATCACCCGCGACTGTGTCAACCGTGGCAACCTGATCATCGAGCACGCGGTGCGCCGGACGCTGGGGGTCGAACGCTTCGCCGTCGAGCTCGACGCCCACCAGCCGCTCGGGGACGCCGAGCTCGAGGCGATCCACCGCTGCCGGGCGCTGGTGCTTCCCGGGGCGACCCTCCTCCAACCCGAGGACCATGCCGCCGTGGCGGGTCTCGATCGCGTCGAGGTGCCGATCCTCGCCCCCGGGGTCGCCTTGCGGAGCCCCGAGGACCGGGCCGACCTGGGGGTGGCCCGACACCTACGGCTGCCGGTCGGCAGCCGTGACCCCTTCACCCACCGGTCCCTCACCGAAGCCGGGATCCCCAGCGCCCTGGTGGGTTGCCCGACGCTCCTCCTGGGGGCCGCCGAGGGCTGGGTGCGCCGCGACGGCCCCGTCGTCGTCTCGCCGGGGCTCGGTCCCCAGGAGCCGATCCGCGACTGCGTCCGGGCCTGTGCCGCCGTGGCGCCGACGGTGCTGTTGCTCCACGCCCCGGACCGGCAGGGCGCCGCCGAGCTGGGGCTCGACGATGGCACCGTCGAGGCCCGCGGCCTCGACTCCGCCGAGCAAGCCTTCGCGCTCATCGCCGGCGCCTCGGTGGTGGTCACCGGCCGCATCCATGCGCTGCTCTCGGCCATCATCCACGGCACGCCGGCGATCTTCCTGGGCCCGTGGTACGACTCGCGCTACTCGCTGGTCGAGGACCTGGGGGTGCCCATCGAACCGCCGGTGGCAAGGCGTATCGCGCGCCTGGTCGAGGCCGTACACGCCGGCGAGCTCCCGCCGTCGACGGTCTTCGGACGCGCCGCTCGGCTGCGGGCCAACCTGGTGCGCTGGCTCCACGAGGTCGCGGCGCCCCTCGGGGTCGCGGTGCCGGCGCTGCCCGGTGTCCTCGCGGTGAGGCCGGCGGAGGGCGCGCCATGAGCGCACCGCGGGTCGAGCTCCTGGAGCTCGGTCGCGATCCCTGGCGGGCGGTGTTCTCGTTCCGCGTCAGCCCGGAGCTCGAGCCCCTGTTGTGGGACGAGCGTCTGCTGGTCCTGGCGTGTAGCGAAGGCGTGCGCAGCGAGCCGGAGGTTCTCGCCGCGGCCTTCGTCAACGCGCTGGCGCCTTTGGGCTGGATCTACGGTGCCGAGATCCTCTCCCCGGTGCCCGTGCCGCGTGGCGCCCTGGCCAGCCTGCGCGAGGTCGGCGCGTTCCTCCAGCGGCACTATGGCTGGCCCGCCCACGACCCGTTCAGCCACCTCGAGACCTGCGAGGATCTCGACCTGCCGCGGCACCACGGCGCGCTGATGTTCAGCGCCGGCATCGACAGCTCGATGGCGCTCCTCGAGCTCGGAGGGCGAGGCTCGGACCGCCCCCTCGACTGGCTGATCCACGTCTCGAACTTCGAGAACCTCGACTCGCAAACCACCGAGGCGCAGCAGCGCGCCGCCCTCGAGACGACCCGGGGCGTCGCCGAGGCGCGCGGCCTCGGCTGGATGCATCTGTGGACCAACATCGCCGGGGTCTTCAAACACAACCGGTTCGACGATCGTTTCCCCGAGAGCTGCTCCTTCTGGCTCGGGCTCGAGCACGTACACCACATCGCCACGGCCTTGTGTGCGGTGCGGCCGCTCCTCGCGCGGACCTACCTCGCGGGTGGCTTCTCGGAGCTCCTCACCCGGGTCGGCAGCTGCGCCGGCTCGGCGGCCTATGTCGACCGCTACTCCTACCCGGCTCCCCTCGAGCTGATTCACGAGCACGAGCGGCGGCAGTGGAAGGTCGAGCAGATCCTGGACCGGGACCCCGAGCTGCTCGAGAGCCTCCGCGTCTGCTATTCGAGCGGCGACGGCACCTGTGGCGAGTGCCGCAAGTGCCAGGCGACGGCGTTGATGATCGTCGCTGCCGGCGGCGACCTGGCGCGGACCAGCTTCCCGCCGCGTATCGTGCCGGCGCTGATCGACACGATCACCGAGATCCGCCCTCTGCCCGTCGAGGGCCACCGTTTCTACAACCAGGCGCTCGAAGGCCGGGTGCTCTCGGGAGACCGTCAGCAGCGCTTCGACCAGCTCCTCGAGCGGCTCGCGGCGATGCAGCCTCAGTCCGGCGGCTCGACGTAGCGGTCGTACCAGCCGGCGAGGGTGACGAGCGCCCACAGCTCGAAGACCCACGGACCGGGTCCGGGGACGATGCGCTCGAGGACGTGGTCGAGCCACGCCGGCTCGACGATGCCCCGCTGCCAGAAGCGGCTACGCCGCAGCGCGTCCACCACCGGACGGCCGAAAGAGGGCTCGAAGAGCCAGCCGCCAAAGGGTGCGGTGAAGGACTTTCGCGGTCGCTCGAGGATTTCCGGGGGCAGGCGGCCGCGGGCCACCTCGAGCATGGCGTGCTTGAACCGCGGCTGGAGGTCCCGCAGCCGGAGCGAGAAACGGCCACCGGGGGTGCGATAGCGATCCTCGGCGCGCAGCCCGCAGACCGCGCGCACCAGGTCCGGGTCGAGAAAGGGGTAGGAGACCGCCACCCCCGAGCTTCTCGACAGCGGCTCGAAGCCGGCGAAGAGGATCTCGGGGATGCGGTGCCGGCACTCGTGGGCGATCATCAGCTCGATGGGCTGAGCGTCGGGCTTGAGGGTCAGACACTCGCGGTAAAAGGCGCGCAGGTGCGACGCGTAGTGCCAGCGGCGATAGGGCTCGCCGAGACCACGGCGCAGCGACGGATCATCGAAGAAGCGCGCCACGCCCGGGTAGAGCACTCGGCGGCTCTCCTGGTCCTCGGGGAGAAGGAGCGCTTCGAAGCCGCCGATGCCGGCGGGCGCTGGCCGCCGCCGGCGGTGGCGAAGGAAGCGCGCATAGTAGCCGCGGAAATGGTCGTACCCGCCGAAGACCTCGTCGGCGCCGAGCCCCGAGACCAGGTGATCGACCCCCAGCCGCCGTGCCTCGGCGAGGATCTGGTAGTGGGTGAGCGCCGCCCAGGCGGCGCAGGGCGCCGCGGCGCCGAGTACGACCTCGTCGAGCAGCTCGAGAGCCTCCGCGGCCTCGAGCACGACGGTGCGGTGGGGGATCTCGAGCCAGCCGGCGACCGCGGCGGCGTAGGGCGTTTCGTTGAGCCCGTAGCGCTCCTCGAAATCGCCGGTGAGCGCTACCGCCGGCCGGGCGCCGTGGGCGGTGGCGCAGGCCGCGAGATAGGACGAGTCGACGCCGCCGGACAGCAGGATGCCTGTGGTCCGGGCCGGATCGATACCGGCGAGGAGCGCGCCGTCGAGCTTCGCGCGCAACTCTTCGACGACCTCCGGGGTGGCCTCGCGGGGTGCCTCCTCCGACAACGGCGTCCAACGACGCTCGATGCGTGGGGTGGTGCCGGGGCGCCACACCAGCGCGTGACCGGCGGGTAGCGGGTGGACGTTCCGGGCGAGCGTCTTGCCCGGCGGCGGCATGCCAAAGGCCAGGTACCAAAAGGCGCTCTCGGCGTCGAGCTCGCAGCTCACCCCCGGGGCGCGGAGGAGCGGCTCGAGCTCGGAGCAGAAGACCGTGACGCCCTCGCTTCGGCGCCAGAAGAGGGCGCGCTGGCCGAGGGGATCCCGTGCCAGCAGCAGCCGGCGGCGGCGGCCGTCCCAGACCGCCAGCGCGTAGGGGCCGCGAAGCGCCTCGAGAGTTGCTTCGTCGTCCTCGAGGAGCGGCGCGAGAAGCGCCGTCGCACCCCCGCCGGCGGCCGGGACGGTCCAGGGCGGGGGTGGCTCGGGAGGCGGCGCCGTGAGCCGCACCGCGCCGCGGACGGTGAGCCGGGCCTCCGCCTGCGGCGCGGTGAGCCGGCCCTCGGGCCGCAGCAGGAGGACACCGGCGTCGCGGTCTAGCCACCAGTCCGAGGATCGAAGATCCCCTTCCCAGGCGGCGAGCCACCGGCGGAAGCGCTCGGGATCGAGGGATAGCCGCCCCGCCTCGGTGTGGGCGAAGGCGCCGAAGAGCGGCAAGGGTCCGGCGATACGGCGCTTCATGGGCGTTCGCTCGGCCGGGCTCGCTCAGCGGAGCTCGAGGTAGGCGCGGAGGAGCGCGAGCCGCTCAGGGGTCCGCGCCGGCTCGAGGGGCTCGGTCAGCCGCGGGTCGAAGGGTTCGAGGGCGGCGCGGGCCGCGGCGGTGAAATGGACCGTGCCGTCGTCGTCGATGCGCTCGACACCATCACTCCGGGCGCTCCGTCGCTGGAAGTCGAGGGCCTCGTCGAGCTCGAGCCCCGGCGGCAGGTCGAGGGTGACGCGGCCGCTCGCGACGAGCACCGGATAGCCTCCGGGCATCCCCGCGGGACCCGGGAGCGAGGTCCGCAGGCGGCGCTCCGGATCGAGCAGCGCGAGGACGGCGGGAAGGCCGCTGGCCACCGGCAGCGCGTTGAGCTGGCGCCGCGAGGGCAGTGGTGGGCCGGCGAAGGCGAGGGCGTCCTCGCGCCGTCCCTCGGGGCCGAGGTAGACCCGCGGGCTCGGAGCGTCGCCCGCTGGCTTCTCGGCGCGGACCACCGGGATCAGCTGCGAGTGGTGCGCCAGCACCCGCAGGTGTGGGATCTCGGCCTCGCGACCCGCCGCCCGGAGCACCGCGGCGACCCGCGCGCGGACCATCCCGGCGTTGCCGATGCCGACGGTGGGCGCCAGCCCGAGCCGCGCCAGAATCGGGTGCGTCAGGTCCGGGAAGGAGGCGCCGACCACCGGAGCCTCGAGACCGGTTTCGCGTACCGCGCGCATCAAGTTGGTGAGGAGCGGCAGCTGCGCCGGCAGCTGGGTCGCGAAACCCGCGGCGAGGAGCGCGGCCGCTCGCGCATCGGTTCGCCCCGGCACCAGCCAGGGAGACAGCGACGAAGCGCAGTGGAGCACCAGGTCGGGCCGCTCGCGGCGGAGGAGCGCTTCGAGCTCCGCGGGTCGTTCGGCGTCGGCGCGGACGAAGCGGACGAGGCCGTCACCGCAGGCGGCGACCAGGGCCGCCAGAAGGCGCCCATCGGCCTCGTTGCGGCTCGCCAGCACGAGCTCGCGGATCTCGGGCCGGCCGGCGAGGCCGAAGGCGAAGCGTCGGCCGACGTCACCGAGACCCAGGATCAGCACCCGGGCGCCGTCATCTTTGCGGGTCGGGATCGTCGGCGAGGCCGCGGCGCGGGAGGCGTCGTCGGAGGAATGGTGTTTTGTCATGTGCTATGTTGGAATTCTGTCATAGGCATGATCCCTCAAGAGCGTCACGAGACCCCATGAGCCCCGCCGCCGCGCCCCAGTCCCACCGAGCCGGTCCCGATCTGGCCGAGGAGGCGACGGAGCTGCGACGCGACCTCGTTGAGGCGCTCTACGCCGCCGGTGGCGGTCACTACGGTGGCTCCCTCAGCGTCCTCGACATCTTACTCACGCTCTACCGGCGGCAGCTCCGGATCCGTCCCGAAGCCCTCGACGACCCGAGCCGCGACCGGCTGATCCTGTCGAAGGGACACGCGGCGCTGGCGCTCTACACGGTGCAGCGGCGGCTCGGCTTCTACGACCACGCCCTCGGGGCTTACGGCAGCGCCGTCTCGCCCCTCGAGGGGCACCCCGACCGCGAGGCGCTTCCCGCCGTCGAGTTCTCCACCGGATCCCTCGGTCAAGGCCTGGCGGTGGGCCTCGGGATGGCGCTGGCGCTCCGCGGCCAGGGCCCTCGGGTGTGGGTGGTGCTCGGCGACGGCGAATGCCAGGAAGGCCAGGTGTGGGAGGCGGCGATGCTCGCCGCGCGCCACGGCGCCGACGGCCTCACGGCGGTGATCGACGCCAACGGCTACCAGGAGTGGGGCTGGGCCGGCGCCGGCGACGCGCGACCGGTACCCGACCTGGCGGCCAAGCTCGCGGCCTTCGGTTGGCAGGTCGGCGAGTGCGACGGCCACGACCACGCAGCGCTGGCGCGGGCGTTCGAGCGGGCGGTGGCGGTGCGCGGCCGGCCCGCGGCGGTGGTGGCACACACCATCAAGGGCAAGGGGGTTGCCCTCGCCGAGGCCGATCCGGTGCGCTTCCA
>JAGQSE010000674.1 GCA_020439725.1 Acidobacteriota bacterium | reverse complement strand
GGAGCCCGCGGCGGCGCGAACGGGTCGGCGGGTCACCCTCGAGATGGGGCCCGGCGGTCGCGAGCTCGGCTTCGAGCTCCTCGCCGACCTGCCACGCCGGTCGGGCTCGCCCCCGGCGCCCGAGCTCGCCTGGCGCGAGCTCAGGGAGCGTGCCCCGGACGTCCCAGAAGAGGCCTGGCAGCCGGTCGAGCCCACCGAGCTCGAGGACCCCACGGAGAGCGGCCTGGTGCTCCAGACGAGCGCGAAGCAGGAGGGGCCGAGGGCGACCTTGGAGGGTGACGCCTTCCAGTGGCAGTGGCGACCGGCGGAGCTGCCGGGGCTCGAGCTCGACGCCTACCAGCGGGTCGAGGGCGGGCGCCTGGTGACCCACCGCTGGCGCGCCCACCTCGAAGGCGTCGAGGCACCCCCGGGCCCGGGCCCCGGCGGCGCGTCGCCGTATCTCAAGGTGTTGGTCGCCGTGGTGTTGTTCTCGATCAGCGGCATCTTCCTGCCTTGGGGTCTGTGGCGCTATTGGCGGCGGGCTCGGGAGTCCGAGGTGTCCCATGGGCGAACCCTGCTGCTCGCCGCGCTGGTCACGACGCTCACTGCCATCGCGCTCTTCCACGCCTTGACCTCCGGTGTGGCGCAGGTCGACAGCGCCTTCCAGCGGGCCCTCGAGAACCCCTGGTTGGTGCTCCTGCTCGCGGTGGGCATCAGCCTGGTCCTGGCTCCCGTCAGCCTTCTCCTGGGTGTCGTCTGGTCCGGTTGCGAGGGGGATGCGCGGGAGGTCTTGCCCGCCAAGCTCCTGTCCCTCGACGCGATCCTCGCCGGGCGCTGGCTCGCGCGCCAGCCGTCCGAGGCCCTGCTTCGAGCCTTCGCCTGCGCTGCCTGGACGGTCGCTCTCATGGTCCTGCTGCAATGGCCCTGGGCGGGCGAGCCGGGGACCGGGGCGGCCCTCGATCCCAGGCTCACGCTGCGCCTCCACCCGTGGCAATTCGCCTTCGCCCGCGGCTTCCTGGCGCTCATTCCCTTCCTGCCGCTGGCCTTCCTGGCACCGCTCTCGATGCTCCGCCGGGTCCGCTTCGTCGGTCCGCGCCGCTGGCTCCCCGGGACCTGGTTGGCGCTCGCCATCCTGTGCTGGCTGGTGCCCGGTGGCGCGGTCGCCCCGTCGCTCGCCGGCTGGCTGGTGGCCTTCGTCTGGGCCGGCTCGTTCATCGTGCCCTTCGCGCTCTTCGACTTGCTGACCGCGGGGCTGAGCTTCCTGCTGGTGCCCTTCTTCCTCGACCTGCTCCGGCTCGGCCATCAGCCCTTGACGAGCGCGCGGGACTCGGTGCTGGAGGCCTCGCTGTTGACCCTGGCAGCCCTCGTCGGCGCGGTGGTGGGGTCGCGGCGCGGCCGCGTGGTGAGCGAAGAGGAGGTCCGTCCGGGGTATGCCCGCAACATGCTCGAGCGCGTGGCCCTGTCCGCCGAGCTCGAGGCGGCGCGCCAGGCCCGGGGCCGATTGCTGCCGCGACAGCCGCCGCCGCTGGCGGCGACCCGCCTCGACGTGGCGGCGGCGGAGGGCTGGCGCACCGACGGTGACTACCACGACTTCTTTCCTCGCGACGACGGGCGCCTCGGCTGGGTGATGGCGGATTTTGGCGACCAGGGGCTCGGAGCGGCTCTGGGGACGACGCTGGCCAAGGGGTTCCTGATCTCCTACTCGGAGCGCCGGCTGTCCCCCGAGGACGTGGTCCAGCGTCTCGGCCAGCGGCTCATCGACCTGGTGGCGGACCAGCGGCCCGCGTCGCTGGTCTACGGTCTCTACGACCCGGCCGGCGGTCGCCTCGACCTGGCCCTTGGCCGCCCGGCGCCGCTGGTGCTGTTGTGGCGCCACGGCGCCGCGCTTCCCGGCACCCTGCCGCCGGCGCCGCCGGGACGTCGCGTCGACGCGCGGTCGCTGACCTTGGCGCCGGGCGATGCCCTGCTGGTGGTCACCTTCGACCGGCCGCCCGTGGGCCGGGCCCAGCGGCGGTTGCGCAAGGCCCTGGCGGCGGGACTGCCGGCGACCGCGGAAGAGCTGCTCCGCGGTCTCGAAGCGCGCGGCCTGGCCCCGGGTACGGTGCTGGTACTACGGCGCGAGAGCCAAGGACGCCGGTCCGCCGAGGCCGAGGGGACGGACGGCGTGTCGCGGAGCCCGGCGACCGAGGAGGCGGCGTGACTCGCGGCACGCTCCGGTGGTCGGCCCTGGCCGGTGCCTTCCTGGCGCTTCTCCTCGCCTGGGCGGTGGCGCGGCTGGATCAGGCCCGCCACTGGCACCTCGACATCGACCGTGCCCGTGCCATCGAGGTGGCCCAGGGCCTGGTCCGGGGTCTGGGCTTCGAGACTCAAGGCTGGGACGTCCGCGCCGCCTCGCGCCTCGACCCGACGGTCGCACAGCTGGCGGCGACGGGCGACCGGGGAGCCGTCGCCGGCAACCCGGTGCGCATCGACGTCCGTCTGCGGCCGCACCGGGGGAATGGAGACATCCAGGTGACCGTGGACGGCGGCGGCCGTGGGTTGGCTCTGCAGGTCCTGGAACGGCCGTCCGAGCCCGTTGCGGGCTCCGCCAAGACCGTTGCGGAGCAGGTGAGTCGGGCCGTGGACCTCCTGGCGGGGGAGGGAGCCCCCGGCTTCTTCGCCGCCGACGCGCCTTCGGCACGGATCTTCGCGCGGGCACCCGAGAGCGCCGCGGAGACCGCCCCGGGTGGCGGCGACGGGACCTTCACCTGGCGACGCGAGCCCGTCGGCTCACCGTTCATCGAGCGCCTCGAGGTCCAGGTCGAAGACGGTGAGGTCGTGGCCGCGGAGCGCCGGGTCGAAGCGGTGGGCGCCTTGCCGCCCTGGTCCCCGGACCCCGCCCCCATCGGTTGGACGCTGGTGATCCTGGCAGCGCTGGTCTATGCGATCCAGAGCCGGCGCTACGCCTTTCCGCACCGCGGTCCTTTGATCCTCGGCGGGCTGGCGGTCCTGTGGGCGTCGTTCCGGCTCGGTTTCGCCTTCGACCAGCAGCTTCTCGAAGCCGGCAGCCTGCTGGGGTTTCTCTTCGCCCGCCTACCCAGCGCCGTGCTGCGCGCCGGCCTGCCGGTGGTGGCGCTCTTCGCCGCCGGCCTCGTCGCCGCGCGGCGGGCGCTGCCCGCGCGCTGGTTGAGCACCGAGGAAGCGCTGCGCGGCTCCCTCGCCACCCGCGCCGCCGGTAGGGCCCTGTGCATCGGCGTGCCTCTGGGATTGACCCTGGCGCTGGTCCCCTACGCCGTGGCCGCCCTCGGGTCGGCCCTGGGGCTGTCGGAGGGGTGGCTCCAGGTGGCCGCGGGGGACGCCGGCGCCATCGCCGCGCGCTGGCCGGCGGTGGCGGTGCTGGTCCCCGCCGTGGGCATCCCGGTCTTCGGGTTTCTCGTCTTCGTCGTGCCCACCCTCCGCGACGCGCTCTCGGCGCCATGGCTGGCTCGAGTCCTGACCTGGCTCGTCGGCGGCGTGCTCCTCGCGGTGGCGGCGCCGGTCGCCGGCGACGTCGGTGGGGTTCTGGCGGTGGCGCTGCTGCTGGCCATGGCCTACACCCTGATCCTCGAGCGCGGCGACCTCCTCACCGCCCTCGTCGCCGCCTATGTGGCGGTGGTGGCGCCGCGGCTGCTGGTGCTCCTGGTCCAGCCGGGTCCCGTCCGTTGGTCCGGCCTCGTCGCCATGGCGCTCCTGGTCGCCGTCGTCGGCTGGCTCGGCCGGCGGTGGGTCCTCGGCGGGCGCGAGCCGGGACTGACGGTAGCGGACCTGGCGGTCGAGCGCCGCCTGCGCGCCGAGCGCGAGCTGCTCCGGGCCCAGCTGTCGGTGGCCCGCGAGGCGCAGACGCGGATGCTCCCCGCCGCACCACCGGCGATCCCCGGGCTCACCGTTGCCGCCGCCTTCCGGCCGGCGCGCGAGGTCGGCGGCGACCTCTACGATTTCGTGCCCCTCGCCGGCGGCCGCTGGGGACTGGCGGTCGGCGACGTCTCGGGAAAGGGGATGGTGGCGTCGATCTACATGACGCTGACCAAGGGCCTCCTGTTGGCGGCGGCGGAGCACCGCGACGGCCCCCTCGACATCCTGCGCGAGGTCAACCGCGGGCTGCGTCGGGAGACCGACCGGGGCACCTTCGTCACCCTCGCCTACGGCGTCGTCGATCCGGCCACCGGTCGGTGGTGCCATGCCCGCGCCGGCCACAACCCGGTGCTGTGGCGCCGCGCGCGCCGCTTCGAGACGGTGGGGCTGAGGCCGCGGGGGCTCGCCCTCGGAGTCGTCCCGGACGCTGCCTTCGCCGCCGCCATGGCCGAGGACGAGCGGACCCTCGAGCCCGGCGACGCACTCTTCCTCTACTCCGACGGGCTCACCGAGGCGATGGACGAAGAGCGCCAAGAGTACGGAGAAGCACGGCTCCGCGCCGCCATCGGGCGCACCGATGGTCTCGACGCGCGCGCCGCCCGCGAGGTCGTGCTGGCGGACGTCATGGCGTTCATGGGCGAGGCGCCGCAACACGACGACCTGACGCTGGTGGTCCTGCGTTACGACGGTTTGCCACCCGACACGGCCTTGCCAGCCACCGCCGGGGGAGGGTAGGGTCCCGCCGGCCGCGCGGGCATGGAGCTGCCGCGGCCCAGGAGGCGAGGGCATGACGCAGGCGGCGAAGGGCACGACGGGTGGGCAGGGAGCGACTCTCGACCAGGTGACGGTCTACACCGACGGCGGGGCCGATCCCAACCCCGGCCCCGGCGGCTGGGGCGCGGTGCTGCTCCACGCCGCCAGCGGCAGCCAGCGTGAGCTCTCGGGCGGCGACGAGCGGACCACCAACAACCGTATGGAGCTCACCGCCGCCATCGAGGCGCTGGCGAGCCTCACCCGCCGCTGCCGGATCGAGCTCTACACCGACTCGCAATACCTGCGAAAGGGCATCACCCAGTGGCTCCAGGGTTGGAAGGCGCGCGGCTGGACGCGCAAGAACGGCGATCCGGTCTTGAACGCCGACCTGTGGCGCCGCCTGGCGGAGCTCACCGGGCGCCACGAGGTCCACTGGCATTGGGTCAAGGGGCATGCGGGCCATCGTCACAACGAGCAGGCCGACGCCCTCGCCACCGCCGAGATCCGCCGCCGCCAGGGGGCGCTGTCGGCATCCGCGGCCGGCTCGCCGGCGAGCGCCGTGGGTCCGGCGAAACCCGCGGATGTCGAGGTCTTCCTCAAGGTTCGATCCGTCGGCCAACAGGGCGGTTGGGGAGCCCTGATCCGGCGCGGTGACGAGGAAGAGACCATCACCGGTGTCCAGCGCGGCGTCACCGCCAACCGCCTCGACATCCTCGCCGCCGCCCAGGTCCTCGAATCGCTCCCGGAAGGTGCGACAGTGGACCTCTACACCGGCTCCGACTATCTGCGGAACGGTGCCACCCAATGGCTCGAAGGCTGGCGCCGACGCGCCTGGAAGACCGGCAGCGGCGACCCGGTCAAGAACGCCGACGCCTGGCGCCGCCTCGACGCCGCCCTGCGCCGTTGCCAGGTCCGCTGGCCGGTGGAGAAGGGCACCAAGCGACCCGAGACCAAGGTCCTCGAGGCGGCGGTGAAGGCGGCGATGAGCGGGGGGTGAGGGTCGCGGCTTCGAGCCGGCAGATCGCTCAGCGCGGCTCTCCGCCTAGCGGCAGCAGCGGCAAATCCGGGAAGTAGCGTCGCAGGTAGCCACGATCGGTTGCGGCGAGGCCTTCCGCCTGCACCTGGGCATGGGCGGCGATCAAGAAGTCGGGAATCAGGTGCTCGCGGGGACCGCCGTCGTCCCGGTACCGGCGGAACGTTCGACCCGCCAGCCAGGCCGTATCGGGAGCGATCGGGTCGAGACGTGCTCCCAGGTCCTCGAGCACCTGGTCGAGCCGGCGCCGGCTCTCGAAAATAGGGGCCAGCTCGGCATACACGATCTCGCAAAGGACCAGCTGCGCCCGCTTCCTGGCGTGGATCAGGGTCTCGAGCCACTCCTCGCCGTCAGGCTCTCCGAGCAGGATCGTCAGCAGCACCGAGGTGTCGAGGGCGATGCTCAACCGTCCTCGTCCAGCGCGCCACCGCGCGTCTCGCGGAGCCACTCCGTGCTCGATCTGTCGAAGGCGCCACGGGCACTTCCCACCACCGCGCGCATCTTCGTTTCATCAAAGACGGGGACGGCTACCAGGTAGGGTGCGGTCTCGTCGAACTCGAGGACCTGTCCGGGCTTGAGCCCGAGTTTTTCGCGGATCGCCACCGGGATCGTGATCTGCCCTTTCGAGGTGAGGGTCGCTTTCATGATTCGAGTGTAAGGCGTAGTAGTAAGGAGAGCAAGTAAGGCAAGCAAGTAAGGCGATCTCGCTTCGGCTTTGCCCGTGAGCGACGGGACCCAACGAAGAACCTGGCTCCACGGTTTGGCGTACCAGGGTGAAATGAAGCCGCTCACAAACTCTCAGGCCCTTTTCTTCGGGACCCTCACCGTCGGTGGCCTCGACATCGTCGACGCCCTCGTCTTCTTCGGCCTCCGAGGTGTGCCGCCGATCCGCATCTTCCAGAGCATCGCCTCCGGTCTTCTGGGCAAGTCCGCCTACGCCGGTGGTCTGCCAACGGCCTTTCTCGGCGGCCTGCTTCACTTCTTCATCGCCTTCGGGGTCGTGGCGGTGTTCCTCCTCGCCAGCCGGCGCTTTCCTCAGCTGGCGCGGCATCCCCTCCTCTTGGGGCCGGTTTACGGCCTCCTCGTCTTCGCGGTCATGTACCTGGTCGTCCTACCCTTGTCCGCTGCCGGCGGCAGGCTCCCCTCCGGCACTTCGCTGATCAACGCGCTGGCGATCCACATGCTCGGCGTCGGCCTGCCCAGCGCGCTCTTCGCGTCGTGGTTGGAGGGACCTAGCCGGGGGCTCGTTCCCGGCCCGCCGGAGTCACAAACGGGTTGACCACTTCGACGCCGCCCAGGTCCTGCCCGTGTTGTAGGTCTTCGGTCAGCAAATAGCGGCACTCGAGCAGCTGCGCGGAGGCCACGATCAGCGCATCCCACCACGAAAGCTGGTAGCGGTCTTGAAGCGCCCAGGCGGCGGCGAGAGTCCGCTCCTCGGTGATCGTGGGGTCCCAGGCGAGAAGTGATCGGCAGACCGAGCGCGCTTCCTGGGCTTCGAGAGGGCGGGCCAGTTTCCGGGTGACGGTGACGTAGAACTCGAGAAGGACCTGGTAGCTGAGCCTGCCCGAGCGGTCGGACCAGAGCTCTCGCAGCCAGGCCGCAGCTCGCGCCTGCTTGGCTGGCTCGGACGAGTCCAGCCAGTAAACAAAGACGTTGGTGTCAACGAAGACCAGGTCGGTCATGAAGCTCGTCCCGGTCGGGGTAGCGCGAGGTTGGAGATTCGCGCAAGGGCCGCGGCTCGATCGAGAAGAAGTGCTCCATCGCTGTCTTGTACCGCTCGTCGGCCCGCATCTTCTCGCGCAGAAGCTCTCCCACCCATCGCGACACGCTCGTGCTCTGCCTGGCAGCAGCAACGCGCGCCCACTGAGCCACCTCTTCGTCAAGCGTGATGGTCACGTTCTTCATGACACGAGGTTAGTGAGGCACGAAGTTCGTGTCAACGGCTTCTGAGACAGCATTCGACCCCGGACGGCCGCAAGAGTGCTGGCAAACGAGAAAATAATGAAGGCATGCAGAGAGGACCGGTCCAAGGTTCGGAGGGTGCGGTCCATTTGGCAGTCGGCTTGGCTGTTGAGATCTCAGGACGCCTATCCAGTCTCCATACAGCTCTCGAAACGCAGAACAGAATCTGCCAAACACCCGCCGCTGTGGGAGGGGCGTATTGAGAGCTCGCGGGCTGAGAGGGTGTATCGTCGCATGAAGATCAAGCCGCGTATGTCGAACTCCTTCACCCGGACCCTCCGCAGCCTCCTCCGCGAGCCCTCGCTCTCGCTGTCCGCGCTCGCTTTGCTGACGCTGGGGCTGACCGTGTGCACCATGGGTGCGAGCCTTCTCACGGGTTTCGGTCTTCACCCGACCCCGTTCGACGACGCGAGTCGGCTGGTCGAGATCTGGGGGTCCTCGGCCGAGGGTCGCGAGCGGGGAGCGTTGTCCTACGCCGAGGTCGAGGCGCTCCAGCAAGCGCCGGTGTCGGGGATCACGGCCTTTGCCGGACATCGCTCGATCGTGGCGATCTTGCCCGACCGTACCGAGACGGTGGCCTCGGCGTCGGTCGATGGGAAGCTGTTCTCCGCGTTGGGCGCTCGGCTGGTGGCCGGCAGGGCGTTCACGCGGGAAGAACGTCCGCAGGGCGGCGCCGAGGTCTGCGTGATCAGCCAGGCCTTGTGGCGCCGCGTGTTTTCCGGCGAAGGCTTTGCGCCGGGTCGCGCGCTGCGGGTCGACGGGCGTGATCGGGTGGTGCTCGGTCTCGCGGCCGAGGGCTTTGGCTTCCCGGAGGCTTCGACCGAGCTGTGGTTTCCTGTTGAGCAGGGGCCCTTCGCCGCTCTTCTCACCGGTGACTCGCGGAGCTTTGGTGCGGTTGCCAGGCTCGATGAGGGCACGACCGTCTCATCCCTCGATCAGGCGTTGGCCGCGATCATGAGCGCCCGATCGGCGGGGCTCGGCCATGAGCTGCGCCGAAGCGCGTGGGTAGAGCCCTTGAGGGACGCCTACCTGCGGCCCGTCGAGGGGCCGCTCGCGCTTCTGGGAGCGGGCATGCTCGTGGTCCTGATCGCCACTTTGTTCAACCTGGCCCTGGTCCAGGGGCTCCGCTCCGCGCTTCGCCGCCGGAGCACCGCGATCCGGCTGGCCCTCGGAGCCGGACGGTGGACGTTGCTGGCAGCGGCCGCCCGCGAGGCGTCGGTGCTCGCCATCGTCGCAGCGCTCCTGGCGTGGCCCCTCGGACGCACCGTGCTGCACCGTTTGACCGAGAGCACGGGGCTCGATGGGGTGAGCCCGGGCATCGTCTTCGAGCCGCTCTGGCTCCTCCCGGGGAGCCTGGGTGTCTGGCTCGTGCTCCTCGCCCTCGCGGCACCGAAGGTCAGGATCGGGACCTCGTTCGGCTCCTGGCTTCGAGGTGGCGAGGGGCTCGGTCTGGCACCCTGGCGCCGCATCGCCACGCTCCAGGTCGGGCTCAGCGTCGTCTTGATCTTCGCAGCGCTGTCGTTCTTCACAGCCTACCGGGAGCTGTCTCGAATCGAGCTGGGATTTGATCCTGCCGGTCTCTATGCATCGGAGATCGTGCTGCCTCGGGCGAGGTATCCGGCGGAGGAGACGGACCCCTCGACCTGGGTCCACAACCACCAAGCGGTGCGCGCGATGCTCGAAGAGGTCCGAGCTCGGCCCGGGCTCGCGGCCACGACCCTCGGGATGGTGCATCCGACCTCGGACGGCTGGACGCGACCCTACCGGGTGCCGGGTGGATCGCCCGACGCCGGCCCGCCGAGGATCCGCGTGCGGGTGGTCGCCGATCGCTACTTCGAGGTGGTCGGCCTTCCGGTCCTGGAGGGCCGCGGGATCGAGGCAGGCGACGTCATGGGAGCTCTACCGGTGGCGGTGATCAACGCCAGCGCGAAGCGAGAGCTGTTCGGAACCGAGGACCCACTCGGCCGGAGCCTCGAAGTGATGGGAATGGACCGGCGCGTCGTCGGGGTGGTCGGCGATGTGCCTTTCTTGGGCCTCGACCAGCCCCACGTCCCCGCCGTCTACACCTCCTACTTCCAGACGCCGACGGGTTGGTTCTTCCTCATCACGAGAGCCGGCGCTGGCGCTGGCGTCGGAGTGATGCAGGAAGAGGCCGAGGCGGCGCTTCAGGCTGTGGATCCCGGCTTGTCGCTCCCTCGGTTCCGGGAGGTCTCCGAGCGTCTCACCCGATCCCTCACTTTCTACCGTTCGGCCCTCGTCCTGGCGGTCTGGACTGCAGCGGCCATCGTCATCCTCGCCCTGCTCGGCGTCTATGGCCTGATGCGGGCGAGCGTCTTCTCGTGGCGCCGGGAGATGGCCGTGAGGGCGGCCCTGGGCGGCTCTCGCTCACGGGTCGTCGGGCTTGCCCTCGAGAGGTCGGCGACGGTGTTTCTCGGGGGAGCGGCGCTCGGCGGCGGCCTCGTCGTGGTCGGCGTCAGGCTGCTGCGGACCTGGGTCGAGATGGAAGCCGTGGGGCCGCTGCCGCTCGCCCTGGCGACGATCCTAGCGGCGTGCGTCTGCCTGCTGCCGACCCTCGGCCCGTTGCTGCGATTATGGCGGCTCGATCCCGCAGAGGTCCTGCGGTCGTAGCGTCCGGGCCAGGCCGATGCGGTGCGGGACGATCCCGGACAGGTTTTCCCGAAAGTCACCCCCGGGACGTCTACTGAGGCGCGGAAAAGTCCGCTCCTCGCGCCGGAGCGAGGACGGAGCGAATCCCGAGCCCCGAGGAGGCCCCCCATGCGCACGACCCTCAAGGTCTTCTACGTCCTGGTCCTGGTGGTGATGACCGCGGTGACGGTCGTGGCGAGTCTCGATCGCGGGGTGGTCGAGGCGGTGGGGGAGCTGTGGCCGGATCCCTGGTTCCGGGCAACGCTGGCGGATACTTATTTCGCGTTTCTCACGATCTACTTCTGGGTGGCCTACAAGGAGCGCTCCTGGCTGGCTCGAGGGCTGTGGCTGGTGGCGTTTCTGGCCCTGGGGAACTTCGCCATCGCCGCCTACCTGCTGCGCGAGCTCTTCCGCCTGCGTGCCGGCGATTCCTTTGCCGATCTGCTCGTCCGCCGAGATCCCTGAGCGCGTCGAGAGCGCTGCTGCGGCCGCCGACTCGAGGGCCGAGTCACGGCGGCGATGGGCTCGGTCTTGCCCGCCGGTGTCCCAAAACCTATTCCTGAAGCACTTTCTTGTGTGAGATTGCTATCTCATAGCTGAAGAATTCGGCTCGGCGGTCTCCGAGGAGCTCCTCGGGAGAACGGTGGGGGGAGGTCTGCGCGTGCCGAGCCGGCTTCGGTCCCCTGCTGATCTGCCTTCGAGGAGGAATCGCCATGCCGCTGTCTTCTGCTCGTCATCGGTCTTCTTGGACCGGAATCCTCGTCTTCGTCGTACTCATGGGGCTTCAGGCCGCGGGGGCCTGGGCCCAGGGGCGCACCGACTTCCTCAACGTCGAGAGCCCCCAGGTGCACCCCATCGAGGTGGCGCGGGTCGGTGGCCACGACTACCTGCTGGTCTGCAACACGCCGGACAACTCCCTCGAAATCTGGGATACCGACGAGTCGATCCCGGTCAGCGCCCGCTTCCTGGCGCGGGTTCCGACCGGGCTGCGGCCGGTGTCGGTGCGGTACCACGCGGGTCTCCATCGCGCCTTCGTCGCCAACTTCCTCGGCGACTCGGTGACGGCGGTGGACCTGGCGGCGCCCTCGGGGCCGCCTTCGTTGAGTGCCCGCGTCCTGCGCACCACCTGGGTCGGCGACGAGCCGATGGATCTGGCCTTTTACAGCTTCGACGAGACGGACCCGGACAGCGGCATCACCACGCACCACGACACGCTCTTTCTGACCCACATGACCCTCGACGGCTTTGGCTGGTTCGACGCCCTGACGCTGGCCGCGGTGGCGCCGGGGCTCGAGCGGGTCAACGCCGAGGTGACCAAGACCACCGACCGCGACGGTGACGGCAATCCCGACAACATCGCGATCAAGGAGCCGCGGGCGATCACGCTCGATTGTGGCAACGTGGTGATCCTTGGAATGAAGGGTGGAGCGACCGCGGATTTCGACTTCGACGTCTACTTTCTCGACACGACCAGCGGGGTCGCCAGGGATCTCGGCGGGCTCGGCTCGACCAACTTCAACATGGCCTTCACCAGCGGCGACGACCTCTTGGTGGTCGGCGGCGAGGCGCAGAACCAGGTGCGGCGCGACGAAGCGGTGGTGGCGGCGGCGCCGACGGGTTTCGTCGAGCACACCTTCTACTTCGTCGAGAACGCCTGCGGCGACGGTCCGATGATCCACCGGCGGGACGTCAATCTCGAGGCGGGCGTGGTGGTCGGACCGAGCCACGCCACTGCGGCGGGGGCGGCGGCCGTCGCAGGTCCGGTGCCGGCGGTAGCGCCGGTGCCCAAGGCCAAGGCGCTGGCGCAGCTCACCTCGGTCGTGCCTTTCGAGGTCGACGGGCAGCCGCTCAAGGCTTTCTTCACCGCCTTTGGCAGCGATCGCATCGGTGTCATCGAGCCGAGCGGCACGACCACCCCAAACCTGTGGCCGCTCCGCCGGATGGCGGTGCCGGTAGCGACGGGCTCGACCAACCCGCGCTCGGGGCCGCGGGGATTGGCGCTCAAGCGACCCAACCCGAGCCAGCTTTCGGATCCGGGCAACCGTCTCTACTCGCTCAACCGACTCGACAACTCGGTGTCGATCTTCGACCCCGTGACCGAGACCTGGGTCGGCGATTTCACCCTCAATCAGGACCCGACGCCGGCCTGGATCCGCACCGGCCAGCAATTCCTCTACAGCGCGGACTTCTCGGGCAACGGCTTCAACTCCTGCGCCAGCTGTCATACCGATGCGCGCACGGACGGCCTCGCCTGGGATCTGGGGGACCCGGCTGGGGGCTCCGTGCCGATCCCGCCGGGGCT
>JAGQSE010000673.1:1384-1743 GCA_020439725.1 Acidobacteriota bacterium | reverse complement strand
CGCCGCAGCCGGGCGACCAGCTCGGGACCACGCTCGACAGCGAGAAGCGGCAGCTCGACCCGCGGGCCCTGCCACTCGCGCTCGAGGCGACCGAGCTCGCGCTCGTTGATCCGGCGGCGGCGATACCAGGCGGCCACCGCCGGGCTCGGCTCCGCGGCCCCTGCGGCCCGTGGATCGAGATCGGTGGGCAGAGGCGGATACAGGCCGTTGACCACCAGAAGCTCGGGCTCCCGGTCGAGGTCCCGGTGGAAGGCCTCGCGCAGCTCGAGGGCTTCCTGCACCGGCATCTCCTCGGCCAGCGTCACGATCACCAGGGCGAGACGCCGCGGATCGTCGACGAAGCCGGCGAGCTCGGCGGC
>JAGQSE010000673.1:0-1262 GCA_020439725.1 Acidobacteriota bacterium | reverse complement strand
CCCCGGCGCTCGGCGTAATCGAGGATCGCCACCTCCTTGAGCCCCGGAGCACCGGCGGCGAGCTGGGCATAGGTTTCGCTGGCCAGCACCCGCCGTGCCACGAGCCCCGAGCCCAGCTGCTCGGTGACCAGCTCGTCGAGGGCTTGGAGAGGCTTGAGGTTTTGCACCCAAAGACGGCGACCCACCTCGACCACCGCGCCCCCGGACGGGGCGACGTCGAGGAGTTGGTGGACGCTCTCTCGGGGATCGACCTCGAGCAGCAGGACGCGCCGGCCGCGCTCGGCGAGGGCCAATCCCAGGGCAGTGGCGAGGACGCTCTTGCCGACACCGCCCTTGCCGGTGACGACGACGAACCCGCGCTCGGCGAGCTGGCTCAATACGCTCATGGGTCTTCCTTCGGGATCCTTATGCCGCACCGCGGCGGGATTCCAGCGTCTCAGATTTCGTCCGGCTGCGTCAAGCCGCGTCCGAGCGTGCCGCGAAGCTCTTGGGAGGCCCGCGACTTGTGGTAAAACGCGCCCTATCATGAGCTTTCCCAGCCATCGTCTGCGCCGTCTCCGGCGCACCGCCACGCTCCGTCGCATGGCCCGCGAGACGACCCTCGCCGCCCACGATCTGGTGCTGCCTCTGTTCGCCGTTCCGGGCGACGGCATCGAGCAACCCGTCGGCTCGATGCCGGGGGTGTTCCAGCACAGCGTCGACCGCCTCGTCGAGACCGCGCGCAGCGCCTTCGACGAGGGAATCCCGGCGGTGCTGCTCTTCGGCTTGCCCGAACAGAAGGACGCCATCGGCTCGTCCTCCTGGGCCGCCGATGGCATCGTCCAGCGGGCCTTGGAAGCCCTGGCTCGGCGGGTTCCAGAGATGGTGCGCATCGCCGACCTGTGCTTTTGCGAGTACACCGACCACGGCCATTGCGGCGTGCTCAAGGGTTCGACGGTGGACAACGACGCCACTCTCGACAACCTGGCCCGCCAGGCCGTCTCCCTCGCCGCGGCGGGCGCCGACGTGGTCGCCCCCTCGGACATGATGGATGGCCGGGTCGGCGCGATTCGCGGCGCCCTCGACGCCGAGGGCTACCAGGAGGTGGCGATCCTCTCCTACGCCGCCAAGTTCGCCAGCGCCTTCTACGGTCCGTTTCGCGAGGCCGCCGATTCGGCGCCGGCGTTCGGCGACCGGCGCAGCTACCAGATGGACCCGGCCAACGGTCGCGAGGCGCTCTTCGAGGTGGCCCTCGACGTCGAGGAAGGCGCCGACATGGTGAT
>JAGQSE010000672.1 GCA_020439725.1 Acidobacteriota bacterium | reverse complement strand
CGGAGCTCGACGCCCTCGAAGCTCGTTTCAAGGCCTTGATCGGCGACCTCGAAGACCTGCTCCACGGCGTGTCCCTGGTCCGGGAGGCGAGCCCACGCACCCTCGACGCGATCCTCAGCCACGGCGAGCGGCTGTCGGCGCCGGTGGTGGCCGCGGCCATGCGCGCCGCCGGCCTGCCGGCGACGGATTGCGACACGCGCCCGCTGGTCGTCACCGACGCCGGCTTCGGGTCCGCCCACGTCGACGTCGAGGCCACGAACGAGCGGCTGCGGGACTTCTTCCGCGACCTCGAGACGGTGCCGGTGCTCACCGGCTTCATCGCCGCCACCCGCGAGGGCGAGACCACCACCCTCGGCCGCGGCGGCTCCGACTACACCGCCTCACTGGTCGGCGCCGGTGTCGGCGCCGAGGCCGTCGAGATCTGGACCGACGTCGACGGGGTCATGAGCGCCGACCCGCGCCTGGTCCCCACCGCCCGGCCGATCTCGCGGCTGAGCTACATCGAGCTCATGGAGCTGTCGCATTTCGGTGCCAAGGTGATCTATCCGCCGAGCGTCCACCCGACCCGGCGGGCGGGGATTCCCCTGTGGATCCGCAACACCTTCAACCCGTCGGCACCGGGCACCCTGGTCGACGCCGGCCCCGCTGCCCAGGAACCCCTCGAGCCCCACGCCAACCCGGTCCGCGGCATCGCCTCGATCCGGCGGATCGCGCTCCTGCGCCTCGAGGGCGACGGCATGGTCGGCGTCCCGGGCATCGCCATGCGGCTGTTCGGCGCGCTGGCCCGCGAGAAGGTCAACGTCGTGCTGATCAGCCAGGCGTCGAGCGAGCATTCGATCTGCTTCGGCATCGCCCCCGAAGCGGTCAACGTCGCGGCGCGGAGCCTCGCCGAAGAGTTCGCCCTCGAACGCCAGGCCGGCTTGATCGACGAGCTCATCGTCGAGGACGACGTGTCGGTAGTGGCCGCCGTCGGCACCGGCATGCGCGAGCGGCCGGGCATCGCCCGCGCCATCTTCGGCGCCCTGGCCGACCGCGGCATCAGCGTCCGAGCCATCGCCCAAGGGAGCTCCGAGCTCAACGTCTCGCTGGTGGTGCCGGCCCGCGACGAGCAGCGGGCGGTGGTGGCGCTCCACGAGCGCTTCTTCGCCCGCCTGCGGCCCGTCGAGATCCATCTCGCGGGGGTCGGTCGCGTCGGCCGGGCGTTGCTCGCGCAGGTCGCCGCCGGGGCTGCCGAGATCGCCCGCCGCCGCGGTCTCGAGCTCAACCTGACGGCGGTGGCGGACAGCCGCGGTGTCTTCGCCCCCGAGGGCGCCCTCGATCCGGCGACGGCCGCCGCGGAGCTCGCCGCCGCGCCCCACCTCGAGCCCCTCGAGATCCACCTGCGCCGGGTCGCCGCCCGCGCCGGCCGCTCGGTGTTCGTCGATTGCACCTCGAGCGACGAGGTCGGCGCCGCCTACGGCCCGTTGCTCGCCGCCGGTGTGCCCGTGGTCAGCGCCAACAAGCGCCCCTTCGCCGCGACCTGGGCCGAGTGGCCGCAGGTCGGCCCGGTCTATCACGAGGCCACCGTCGGTGCCGGCTTGCCGGTGGTCGGCGTGCTCCGCGACCTCATCGCCTCCGGCGACCGGCTGCTACGCGTCGAGGGCGTCCTGTCGGGCACCCTCGGCTTCCTGCTCCACCGCCTACGCACCGGCCACCGCTTCAGCGCCGCGCTCCGCGAGGCCTACGACCTGGGGCTCACCGAGCCCGACCCGCGCGAGGACCTGAGCGGCGGCGACGTCGGTCGGAAGCTCCTGATCCTGGCGCGTCTAGCCGGCTACCCGCTCGAGCCGGCGGACGTCCACGTCGAGCCCTTGCTGCCCGCCGACGCCGGCTGGGAGAAGCACGAGCTGGCGGATTTCTGGCACCGCGTGCCCGAGCTCGACCCGGTTTTCGCCGCGCGCGTCGAAGCGGCGGCCGGTCGCCCCCTGGCCTACCTGGCGCGCTTCGACGGCGAGACGGCCCGGGTCGGCCTGGAGGTGATCGACGGCAGCCATCCAGCCGCCGCCCTCGAGGGCACCGAGAACCTCGTCGTCCTGACCACCGAGCGCTATCACCACGAGCCCATCTCGGTGCGCGGCCCCGGCGCCGGCCCCGACGTCACCGCCGCCGGCGTCTTCGCCGACCTGCTGCGCGCCGCCGGGGAGTGGCGCCCGCTGTGATGGCGCGGTAGCCTGGAATCGGAACGTCCTTTCGCCTACCGAGGTGCATCCATGAGCTCCCCGTCCCGCCTTCCCGTCGCCGTGCTCGGTGCCACCGGCAGTGTCGGCCAGCGCTTCGTCGAGCTGCTCGCCGACCACCCTTGGTTCGAGCTCCGCGCCCTCACCGCCTCCGAGCGGTCCGCCGGCAAGACCTATCGCGAGGCCACCCGTTGGCTCCAGACCCGGCCGATGCCGGACGCGGTGGCCGACCGGGTCCTCGGAGAGACC
>JAGQSE010000002.1 GCA_020439725.1 Acidobacteriota bacterium | reverse complement strand
GCCCGCCCTTGATCACCGCCTCTTCGAGCTTCTCGCCGCAGGCCAGCTCGAGGTTGATGAAGTCGACCAGCAGGATCGAGTTGCGGACGATGATGCCGGCCAGCGCGATGTAGCCGATCATCGAGGTGGCGGTGAAGAAGACCCCGCCCAGCGCGTGGGCCGGCAGGATGCCGATCAACGTCAGCGGGATCGGCGCCATGATGATGAACGGCGTGATGAAGGAGCGGAACCACCCCACCACCAGGACGTAGATCAGCACCAGCACGACGGCGAAGGCGATGCCCATGTCGCGGAACACCTCGATGGTGATCTGCCACTCGCCGTCCCACTTGAGGGCGTAGCCGGTAGAGTCCTCGGGCATGGTGCTCGACAGCACCGTGAGCGGTGCGCCGGAGGGATCCGTCAGCTGACCGATGCGCTCGCGCATGTCGAGGACGCCGTAGACGGGGGACTCGGCGCCACCGGCGACCTCCGCGACGACGTAGGACACCGGCTGCAGGTTCTTGTGGTAGATGAAGCGTTCGCGCTTCGCGGGCTCGGCGCGCACCAGCTCGCGGAGCGGCACCATGGCTCCGCCGGCGCCGTGGACGCGCAGGTCGAGGAGCCCGTCGACGCTCGAGCGCTGGCTGCGGTCGAGACGGAGCATCAGGGGCACCGGTTCGCGGCTGTGCTCGTCGCGCAGCAGACCGGCCTCGGTGCCGCCCAGGGCGACCCGCAGGGTCCGCGCCACCACCTCCGGCGAGACGCCGGCTCGCGCCGCCTTCTCGCGATCGACCTCGACCTCGAGCTTGGGCGCCGGGTCCTCGATCCACCAGTCGACGTCGACCACCCCGGGGGTGCTCGAGAAGATCTCGCGCACCTCTTGGGCCAGGGCCACGCGGCGATCGAGGTCGGGGCCGTAGACCTCCGCCACCAGCGTCGACAGCACCGGCGGTCCCGGCGGCACCTCGGTCACCTTGACGTTGGCGCCGGTGCCTTCTACGACCGGCTGCAGCAGATCGCGCAGCTCCTTGGCGAAGGGGTGGCTGGCGCGGTCGCGGTGATGTTTGGGCAGCAGGTTGATCTGCAGGTCCGCCACCGTCGGTCCGCTGCGCAGGAAGTAGTGGCGCACCAGGCCGTTGAAGTTGAACGGCGCCGAGGTACCGGTGTAGACCTGGACGTCGGTGACCTCCGGCAGGGTCCGGGCAGTGGCGGCCAGGTTCCGAGCCACCGCGGCGGTTTCCTCGAGGGTGCTGCCCTCGGGCATGTCGACGATGACCTGGACCTCGCTTTTGTTGTCGTAGGGCAGCATCTTGACCTTGACCACGCGCAGCAGCACGAGGGAGATCGAGCCCACCAGGAGCAAGGCCACCGCCGCCAGCAGGGCCCAGCGCCGCCAGGCGTGGTGGAGGAGCGGTCGGAAGAGGTGAGCGTAGCGTCGCACCAGCCACGGCTCCTCGGAGATGCCATGGCTCTTGCCGTGCCCCGAAGCTCCTTCCGGGCCCTCCTCGCCGGCGTGCTCGACCATCTCCTGGGCGTGCTTCTTGAACAGCCGGAAGGTCAGCCACGGCGAGACGACGAAGGCGACCACCAGCGAGAACAGCATCGCCGCCGAGGCGTTGATGGGGATCGGCCGCATGTAGGGTCCCATCAGACCCGAGACGAAGGCCAGCGGCAGGAGCGCCGCGATCACCGTGAAGGTGG
>JAGQSE010000671.1 GCA_020439725.1 Acidobacteriota bacterium | reverse complement strand
TGCCGCCGGCACCAGCGATCCGGATTACAGCAAGGGCAAGCTGGTCCGCGCGACCCGCTTCAACTACCCGGGCCCGGAGACCTGGGCGATCACCGAGCGCTACACCTACGGCGGCGCCCTCGGTCAGCTCAGCCGCAAACGGCTCCAGCTGCAGCTGCCGGACCGCTCGCTGGCCGACGGCCGCTACCAAGCGACCTTCGATCAGACCTACGGCTATGACGCCCTCGGGCAGCGGACGAGCCTCGGCTACCCGCAGTGCGTGGCGACCCCCGAGACCGGCGACCTCTACTGCAACGATCCTGAGGATCTCCCGGCTCCCCCTCACACCGCGACCTGGGCGATACGCCACGGCAGGATCGTCCGCGCCAGCTCGAGCCTGGGGCTGGTGGCGACCTACGGCTACCACGACAACGGCCAGCTCGGGACCATCGACTATGGCAACGGCACGCGGACCGAGATCGGCGTGGGTACCCACAACCTCGCCCGCCCCGCCTCGATCCGGACGACCCGCACGGCGGACGGTGTCGAGCTCTTCTCCACCGGGACCTTCCTCTATGACGGCGCCGGCAACCTCGCCGCCATCGGAACCGACCGCTACACCTTCGACGCGGCGAGTCGGCTCCTCTCGGGCACGGTGAAGTCGGTCGGGGCCGGCAAGCGGGAGGACTACAAATACGACCTTTTCGACAACCTCACCGAGGTCGCCCGCGACGGCAGCGGCGTGTGGGAGGGGTACCTCGTCGACGCCAAGAACCGGGTGACCGGCTTCGGTCCGGAGAACTCGATCTCCTACGACGCGGCTGGGAACCTGACGGCGCAGGGCTTCGCGCTCGGGATCCCGGCGGGGAGCGTGGCGCGCACCTACGAATACGACGCGCTCAACATGGCGTCGAAGCTCTCGATCGAGCCGTCGGACGCCGGCGAGCCGCTCCACGAGCTGATCTACATCTACGGCCCCGGCAATTACCGGGTCATGGTCTTCGACGGCGAGACCGGGAAGCGGCATTGGACCCTCCGCGACCTCGACGGCAAGCCGCTACGGCAGCTCTGGGTGTGGAGATGGGGACCCTATCGAGGCCCGGCGGACGCGGGAGAAACCTGGACCTTCGAGAAGGACTTCGTCTACGGCGCGGGAGGCATGTTCGCGAGCTACGGCAGCGGCGGCGTCGAGCGCTACTTCCACCGCGACCACCTCGGCTCGACCCGCGTCATCTCGGACGATCATGGGAGCTCCGTCTACCGGGCCGCCTTCTACCCCTACGGCACCGAGATCCCGCTCTCCGACATCGGCGAGGACACCTCGAAATTCACCGGCCACGAACGCGACGCCACCGGCCGGACCGACTACATGCTGGCGAGGAACTTCGATCTCAACTATGCGCGGTTCCTTAGTGTCGACACGGGAAGAGACTCATGGAATCTCTATGGATATGTAGGAGGAAATCCGATCCGCGGCGTAGATGCAACCGGCCTCTGGGAGTCTGACTTCCATCTCGGATTCACCGGTCTCGCCGCCAGGATCGCAGGCGCTTCTCCGGCACAGGCTCAGAAGATCGCCGCATCCACTCAGGCTGTAGACACCGCGCCTTCCACTCAGCCGGCGACGCTGGACAAGTCCGTTCGCCGCGACCACCACTTTGCTTCCCGACAACAGCTGGCACGACTCGAAGCGAGGGCAAGAAAAGACCCCTTCAAGGACCTCGGCGAAGGGAGAACTCCCATCGGAGACTACATCCACGCTCTTCAGGACTCTTATTCGCATCAAGTGAGAGGTAGGGCACTGCAAGACAGCCATTTCAACTCCACGCTTGGCCTTACTTGCGGATTCCCTTGTATTGGCCCTCGGGACGCCATCGAGCTGGCTGTTCACGTCAACCCGGAGACTGGCAAGCGAATGGTGTATCAGGACGTCGACGACACTACTCAAAGACCCTGGATGGCCTATTCGGCATTCCAAGCCACGGTCGCAGCAATCTCGTCGATCCTCGGCACGACAGAGAAGGCCGCGCCTGGGGACTATCAGCTTCAGTTGTTCCAGGCTCTCAAAGCTGAACGCGACAGTTCTGAGAGACGCCGTTTGGTGGATGAAATCAGGAAGATGGTTCAGTAGAGATGCCGAACCTATCCAAGGAGACTCAGACAGAGCGAGCGACGGGATAGATGCTCGTGGTGGCCGATAGAGATACAACCGAAAGGAGACAGACATGAAACGAGCGACACTGTGGATCTTGGCGATCGGGATGATGGTTTCGGCAGGCGTGGCGGAGGCGGCGGTGAGCTGTTCGGCGGCGGCATG
>JAGQSE010000670.1 GCA_020439725.1 Acidobacteriota bacterium | reverse complement strand
CTCCGGCTGCGGGTCGAAACGATCCGCGGTCTCGAGGTGCTGAGCAGCGACGCCGACCGCGTGGTCCTGTCGACCGGCGGCTCGGGCCGGGCGACGATGGATCTGCTCCAGGCGCTCTCGGACCTCGAGGTCGAACACATCTCGATCCAGCCGCCGAGCCTGAACGGGCTCTTCCTCAAGCTCACGGGGCGGGAGCTCCGCGACTGATGGGCCGTCTCCGCATCCTCGCGGCGATGGTCGCCAAGGACTTGCAGCGTCGTCGGCGGGCGCCCTTAGGGGTGATCCTCATCCTCGCCTTTCCGCTCGTCTTCGCCGGGATTCTGGCCTTGAGCTTCGGCAGCGCCAGCGAGCCCAAGGTCCCCAAGGTCCACCTGCTCATCGAGGATCGCGACGACGGGCTGGTGGCGAAGCTGGTCCGCTCCGCGTTCACCGCCGAGCAAGCCGAGAAGTACTTCGAGGTCGAGGCGGTCGGGGCCGAGGGCCGGCAGCGCATGGAGGATGGCGAGGCGTCGGCCTTGCTCCGGATCCCCGAGGGGTTCAGCCGCGACGTCCTCGACGGTCGCCCGACCACCCTCGAGCTGGTACGAAATCCCTCGCAGTCGATCCTGCCCGAGATCGCGCAGCAGATCACCGAGGTCGTCGCCGAGGCGCTGTCCTCCGCCACCTATGTGCTCCAAGGACCCCTGAACACGCTGCGACCCCTGCTCGAGGACGGCGCCGAGGACGTTCCCGACCTTTCCGTCGCCACCATCGCCGTCGACGTCAACCACGTCGTCCGGCGGGTGGGCTCGGTGCTCTTCCCACCGGTGATCACGGTCGAGCAGGCGCGGCTGGGGGTGGACGTAGAGAAACGCCAGGCTTCGGATCCGGTGGGGATCTTCCTCGTCGTCCTGCCGGGCCTCGCGGTCTTTGCCCTCTTCACCCTCGGCGATCGCATCATGCGCGACATCCTCACCGAGGTTGATCAGGGCACCCTCCGGCGGCAGCTCAGCGCGCCCCTCGGCACGCGCACCGTGATCGTCGCCAAGGCCTTGACCACCGGGCTCGTGGCCCTTCTCAGCCTGTTGTTGCTGGCTGCTATCGCGTGGTGGGCCTCGGGTGGTGCCGACCTCTCCTTCGGCGCCTTCGCCGTGGTCGGTGGAGCGTTGGTGGCCACGGTCACCGGCGCCGCGGCGACGATCTACGGCTTCGCCCGCACCGGCCGCCAGGGCGCTACCCTCGCGTCGGTGGTCTACCTGGTCCTGGCCTTCTCGAGCGGCAGCTTCATCCCTCTCGACTCGCTTCCCGCTTCGGTGCGGCAGCTGGCACCCTGGAACCCCTTCCACTGGGCTACGTCCGCCTTCCAGTCCTTGCTCCTCGAGGGCGCCGGTCTCGCGGAGGTCGGAGCTTCGGCTCTCCGGCTGGCTGCCCTCGGTATCGTGCTCCTGGCCTTTGGCGCGCACCTCCTGCGCCGCCGGTTGACCGGCGGGGAGGCCCCATGAGCCCGCTGGCCAAGACCTGGCGTCTCGCGCTGCTCGATCTGCGGTTGACCCTGCGCGATCGCGCCGCACTGTTCTGGATGTTGCTCTTGCCCGTCGCTTTCATGTGGTTGTTCAGCAACTTGGGGGGCGGTGGCGACGGCGGCCCGCCCAAGATCCACCTCACCGTCGAGGATCACGACGGCGGTTGGCTGGCGCGGGCGTTGGTCGCCGAGCTCGACGACGAGCGGCTTCAGCTGGTCGAGAAGACCCCGGCGGATGAAGCCGCCGACGCCGCGGCGGGAGACGCCGAGACGCCAGAGACTGACGAGGAAGCTCCTCTGCGTGTGCTGGTGATCCCGGAGGGCTTTACCGCCGGCGCCCTGGCCGGCGAGCAGCAGACCCTGGAGCTGGCGAGCCGTGGCGGCGCCAACCAGCAGTACACCGTCGCCGCCCAGATGCACCTCGTACGAGTGATCGCGCGGCTCCTGGGTCGCCTGGTCGAGCTCCGCGCACTGTCCGAAAGCGAGGCCGACGACGAGCTCGACGACGAGGCCTTGCGCATCGGCATGGAGCGCCTCGCCACCCGACCGGTGTTGGTCCAGGTGCACGCCAGCGACGCCGGTCGCGGCACCCCGGTGATCCAGGGGCGGGCGCAGAGCATCCCCGGTACCCTGACCGGCATCGTGCTGATGATGACGATGATCTACGGCGGGGTCTTCCTTGCCCAGGAGAAGGTCACGGGGACCCTCCGGCGCCAGGCGGCGCTGCCGATCCGGCCGGGGCAGATCTTCGCCGGCAAGGTCCTCGGCCGGCTGCTCATCGCCGGGCTACAGATCGTCGTCCTGGTCGTCGTCGGCCGTTTCGTCTTCGGTCTCTCCTGGGGCACCTCGCCGGTGGGCTTGACGCTGGTGCTGGCGAGCTACGCGGTGGCGGTGGCAGGGATCGCGACGCTTCTCGGGGCATGGGTCTCGACCCCGGACCAGGCCTCGGGTATCGGCTGGATCGGCTCGATGGTCATGGCATCCCTCGGCGGCTGCTGGTGGCCCGCCGAGGTGATGCCCCACTGGCTCCGGGTCGTGGCTCACGCGGTGCCCACGGCCTGGGCCATGGACGCGCTCCACGCGCTGATCTCCTTCGGTCGTGGGGTCGATGCGGTGATCCTGCCGTCGGCGGTGTTGCTCGCCTTCGGCATCGCCAGCTCGATGCTCGGCGCGCGGTTGTTGCGGTTCGACTGAGAGGCTCAGCCGCCGGCGGTCCAGGGCAGACGTTCGAGGTCGACGTTGCCCCCCGACAGGATCACCCCCACGCGCCGGCCGCGGAGGTCGAGCTCGCCGGTGAGGAGCGCCGCCAGCGGCACCGCTCCCGAGGGCTCGACGACGATCTTGAGGCGCTCCCACAAGAAACGCATGGCGGCGACGATCTGCTCGTCGGTCACCGTCACGATGCGTTCGAGGTGCTCGCGGAGCAGCGGGAAGGTGAGAGTGCCGACCGTGGCCAGGAGCCCGTCGGCGATCGTCGTCGGCGTCGCCACCGGCACGATGCGCCCGGCCTCGAAGGAGCGGAACGCGTCGTCGGCCCCGGTGGGTTCGGCACCGACGACGCGGGTTTCGGGAGACAGGTAGCTCACCGCCAGACCTGTCCCCGCCGCCAGTCCGCCGCCGCCCACGGGCACCAGCACGACGTCGAGCCCGGGGACGTCCTCGACCAGCTCCATGGCCGCCGTCGCCTGGCCGGCGATGATGGCCGCGTCGTTGTAAGGGTGGACCAGGACCGCGCCGGTCTCCTCGATGACCGCGGCGGTGGTCTCCTCACGGGCCGCCAGCGTCGGCTCGCAGGGGAGGATGTGCGCACCGTAGCCCGCCACCGCCGCCCGTTTGACGGCCGGTGCGGTGCGCGGCATCACGACATGGGCCGCGACGCCGAGGGAGCGCGCCGCCAGCGCCACCGCCTGGGCGTGGTTCCCCGACGAGTGGGTGACCACACCGCGGGCGCGGCGCTCCGGGTCCATCGAGCGCAAGGCGTTGGTCGCACCCCGAATCTTGAAGGCGCCGATCTTCTGGAAGTTCTCGCACTTGAAAAACACCCGCGCGCCGAGCCGCTCGTCGAGGGTCGACGAGGTCAGGACCGGTGTGCGGTGGACGAAGGGCTCGATGCGCCGGCGAGCTTCGTCGAGGACCTGGCGGCTCCAGACCGGCGCGTCGGCAAGGGCCTCTGGCGGCGCCATCAATTCACCCAGGGGCCGCGGCGAGGCGCATCGCCACGGTCGTCGGGGACGGCGTGGATGCCGCTCTTCCTGCGCAACCGGCGCATCTCCGCCTGGTAGCGCGCCTGGCGCCAGCGCAGCGTCCAGCGGTGGAGCGTCTGGCGCCAGCCGCCGGGGGTCAGCAGCACCACGGTCGCACCGACCGCCGTGCACAGCCCCAGGAAGCCCGCCAGGTCTTTGCTCCCAAGGAAGCCCATGAAGGCCATCAGCAGCAGGATCCAGATGAACCAGCGGGCCTGCACGGGCAGGACGAAGAAGAGGAGGATCGTCGCATTGCGGTAGAGCACAGCAAAGGCGGTGATGTAGATCGCGGTCAGCGTCCGCTGGCCCTGCATCAGGATGAAGATGTTGAAGGCCAAGCCGCCTTGGGCCAGGAAGAGGAGCAGCTGGACCAGCGATGCGACCAGCCCAGCAGCCAGGGCGGCGCTCAGGGTCAGCCGCCAGAAGCGTCGCTGACCGAGCGCGTTGAAGGTGTCACGGGCGAACCAGAACAGGATCAGGAGCTCGATCAGGAACCAGACGCTGGGCGCCCCCGAGCCGATGAAGGGATAGGTGACCAGCTGCCACAGGAATCCCAGCCGGAAGACCGCCGGGGTCAGCTCGAGGAGCTGCGGCACGAGGGCCGTGGCGGCGAAGAAGCGCAACGAAAAGGTAAAGAGGACGACACCGAGCAGCACCCAGATGTCCCGCGGCACCGGTCCGCCGCCGCCAAACCCGCCGAAGCTCACCCGTTCCCGGTATGGATCCGTGTACCTCATCGAGACCTCCCGGGGCATTCTACGCTCCACGGGTCTCGCCGCCGTGAAGGGCGATAGGCTGAGGAAGGAAAGGAGGTCGTCATGAAGTGCGATGCGTCCTGTCCCTTCTGCGGTGGCCACTGCGAGCGCCCTCAAGGGCACACCGGCCCCCACCTCTGCCCGAGCTGCCTCGTCCAGTGGTGAAGCCTGCCGGCGGAGCGCCTAGCGGCTCGCTCCGCCGGTCTGCTTCCCTCCTCCTTCCTGCTCCAACCCACCTCGAGCGAGCCTCGATCAAGCCTCGCGCACATTCGCGCTAGACTATGGGTCTCTCGACCGGAGCCGCCCACCCATCCACACGGCGGCTCTGGCGAGCGTCTTCATCCCTTGCCACGCGCCCCGAAACGGGCGTCTTCTCGGAGAATCCCATGCAGATTTCGATACGTTCTACCTTCCTGCCGACCCTTCTCGTCGCCCTCTCGGCCTGGCTGCCGGCCGCCGCCCACGCCCAGGACGCGGCGCCTGACGCCGACGCCAAGCCGCCCTGGAAGCTCGAGGTCGGGTTCAGCTACGTCGCCACCAGCGGCAACTCGGACACCTCCTCGGGCGGTCTGACCGCCGCCTACACCCGTGACTGGCAGGAGTGGAGCCTCGAAGCCGGCGCCAACGCGCTCCGCGCCGAGGACCAGGGCGAGACCACTGCTGAACGCTACGGTGCCTCGCTCCGAGGTGCCCGCGACCTCACCGAGCGGCTGTCGCTGACCGCCGGCGTCCAGGTGGAGCAGGATCGCTTCAGCGGCATCGACCTGCGCTCGATCCTCGACCTCGGCGTCAAGCGTGTTTGGGTCGACGGTGACCACTACAGCTTCTCGTCGCTCGCCGCCCTGACCTGGACGCGCGAAGAGCTCGACGGCATCGATGGCGCGGACGAGAGCTTTGGCGCGTTGCTCCGGAGCGACGGCAAGTGGGTGCTGTCGGAGAACGCCGAGGCGGTGGCCAAGGCGATCTACTACCCCAACTTCGACAACGGGGACGACTACCGGCTCGAGGGCGAGGTCGGAGTCCAGGCCAACCTCAACAGCCGCTGGGCGCTCAAGGCCGGCTACCAGGTGCGCTACGACAACCAGCCAGTACCCGGTTTCGAGCGCACCGATACGACCACCACGGCCTCGTTGGTGCTCAAGCTCCCCGGTTCCTGAGGCTCGAACGGCCTCGGGACGGTCCTTGCGGCGCTTGCAGAAGCGCCGCTCTATGCCGTACCGTCCCTGTCATGCACGAATCCAGCGCCCGTCCCTGGTACCGCAAGCTCCACTGGCAGATCCTCCTGGCCATGGCGATCGGGTTGGCGGTCGGCGGCAACTCCGTGACCGGTCCGGGCGCTGCGGCGAACCTCGGCTGGCTCGGTGACCTCTTCGTCCGCTTGCTGCGGATGGTCATCGTGCCGCTGGTCCTGACCTCGGTGATCTCGGGCGTCGCCTCGGTCGGCGGCGGTGGCAGCCTCGGACGGTTGTTCGGCAAGACGATGGGGTACTACGTCCTGTCGAGCCTGCTCGCGATCCTCACCGGCCTCCTAGTGGTCAACCTGATCCGCCCCGGCGACGGCGCCAACCTCGCGAAGGCCACCGCCCAGGCGCTCCCCGAGCTGTCGACGCCGAGCTCGCCGGTGGACCTCCTGCTCGGCATGGTGCCGACCAATGTCGCGGCTGCGGCGGCGCAGGGCGACATGCTGGCGCTGATCCTGTTCTCGATCCTCTTCGGTCTTGCCATCGTCCACCTTCCCGAGAAGCCCGGGCAAGCGCTCCTCGGCTTCTTCGACGCCGCCTTCCAGGCGATGATGCAGATCACCAGCTGGGTGATCCGCCTGGCGCCCATCGGCGTCCTGGGCCTGATGATCCGTGCCGCCGACCGCCTCGACGGCAGCTCGATCAAGGCGCTGGCGCTCTACATGGTAACCATCGCCAGCGCCCTCAGCATCCACCTCTTCGTCACGCTGCCGCTGCTCCTGATCCTCCTCGGCCGGATCAAGCCGAGCATCCATTTCAAGAACATGATCGAGCCGCTGACCATGGCCTTCTCGAGCTCGTCGTCGGCGGCGACGCTGCCGGTGACGATGAACGCCGTCGAGAAGCGCGTCGGCGTGTCGAACAAGGTGAGCTCCTTCGTGCTGCCCATGGGGGCGACCATCAACATGGACGGCAC
>JAGQSE010000669.1:1070-1791 GCA_020439725.1 Acidobacteriota bacterium | reverse complement strand
GATGCACTTCGTGCCGTCGATGCTCCAGGCGTTTCTCGAGGCGCCGGACCTCACGTCCTGCCGCTCGCTCCGCCGAGTCTTCGCCAGCGGCGAGGCGCTCCCCGCCGAGCTCGTCCGCCGGTTCTACGAGCGCCTGGCCGGCGTCGGCAACCGCCGCGTCGAGCTGCACAACCTCTACGGCCCCACCGAGGCCGCCATCGACGTCACCTTCCACCCGACGACGCCCACCGAGCGCACCACGCCCATCGGCCGGCCGGTGGCCAACACGCGGGTTCATGTCGTCGACCGTCACGGCGCGCCGCAGCCACCGGGAATCCCCGGCGAGCTCCTGCTGGGCGGCGTCCAGCTGGCCCGCGGCTACGACCGGAGGCCCGCGCTCACCGCCGAGCGCTTCGTCCCCGATCCCTTCGCGGCGACCCCCGGCGAGCGTCTCTACCGCACCGGCGACCTGGTGCGCTGGCGCGGCGACGGCGAGATCCTCTTCCTCGGCCGTCTCGACCACCAGGTCAAGCTCCGCGGTCTGCGCATCGAGCTCGGCGAGATCGAGAGCGCCCTCGACGCCCAGCCTGGGGTCCGCGAGTGCGCCGTGCTGGTGCGCGAGGACGAGCCCGGCGACCAGCGGCTGGTGGCCTACGTGGTCCGTGACGCATCGGCCGGCGGTGAAGGGGCCGACCTGCGCGCCGCGCTCAAGCAGCGCCTGCCCGATTACATGGTGCCCGGG
>JAGQSE010000669.1:0-930 GCA_020439725.1 Acidobacteriota bacterium | reverse complement strand
GTGCTCCGCCGCCCCGAGGTCGGGGTGTTCGACAACTTCTTCGACCTCGGCGGGCACTCGCTGCTCGCCACCCAGGTCGTCGCGCGCATCCGTGAAGGGATGGGCGTCGAGCTACCGGTGCGGGCGCTCTTCGAGGAGCCGACCATCGCCGGTCTCGCCGAGTCGATGGTCGCCCGCGAGGTGGCCGACGCCGACGCGGAGCTCCTCGCCCAATTGCTGGCGGAGCTCGAATGAGGAGATCCCGAAGGACTTCTCGATTGCAGTTGCTATCGCGGCCCCCGAGGCCGATCAACGAAGGGACACCGCGCCGAGCGATCCCGGAGAACGAGGAACGACCATGACCGAACACGATCTCAGCCAACAGCTCGCCCAACTGCCACCGGAGAAGCGTGCCCTGCTGTTCGAGAAGCTCCGGCAGCAGAAGGCCGCCCAGGGCAAGACCGCCGCGCCGGCGCCGGCCCTCGCTCGGGTGCCACGGGACGCCGAGTCCTACACGCTCTCCTTCGCCCAGCAGCGGTTGTGGTTCCTCTACCACTTCGAGCCCGACAGCCCCGAGTACAACGTGCCCCAGGCCTACCGGCTGCATGGTCCCCTCGACCCGGCGCTGCTCCAGCGGGCGCTGGCGGCGCTGGTCGAGCGGCACGAGGTCCTGCGCACCTCCTTCCGCGCCATCGAGGGCGAGGGCCGGCAGGCGGTCGCCGCCGAGGCGCCACCGGACCTGACGGTCACCGACCTGGCGGACCGCTCGCCGGCGGAGGCCGAGGAAGCGGCCGCGGCGGCGATGACCGCCGACGCCCGCACCCCCTTCGATCTCGCCGTCGCGCCACCGCTCCGCGCCAAGCTTTTCCGACTGGGGGCCCAGGAGCACCTGCTCTACCTGAACGTCCACCACATCGCCTTCGACGGCTGGTCCCAGGGTGTCCTGGTGGG
>JAGQSE010000668.1 GCA_020439725.1 Acidobacteriota bacterium | reverse complement strand
CGGGTGCCCTGCGGGATGAGGAGGTAGCGGCCCGTGATCGAGTCGTAGACGTTGCGGCGAACGAGTGCCGTGGTCTGACCCGGGAGGTCGGAGTTGATCCCGGAGGTGAGGACGGCCGGGATCAGGGTCCCGGCGACCAGCCGGAAGGGAGAGCCGTTGGGCTCGATCCGGGGACGACTGTCCGGCACGGATCGGACCTCCACCGCGGCCACGGGCTCTTCACTCGCCCGGGCTTCGCGGATCAGCTCCTCCCGGATCGACGCGAGATCCGACATCGGAGGCGGCCCGAAGGGATCGGCGACGTCTCCACCGCCGGCAACACGCGGACCCGCGGAACGGAAGGCGGTCGGGACGAGCTCCGAGTCGAGCGCCCGCTGCAGGGTCTGTTTCTTCGGGTCCGCGGCCGGTCTGCCGGAGGAACGACCCGCCGAGGCGACCGGCCGAGCCGGCGGCTCGGGTTGGGCGGCCAGCAGCTCTTCGAATCCGGGCGGCAACGGTGGGGGCGCGGACAGCTGCTTGGCGCGTTCCGCCGCAGCCCGCTCGGCGGCCAGCCGCGCTTCCCTCTCGGCCGCCCGCTGGATCCGCTCGGCGAGGTTCTCCGCCGGAGGCGCGATGGACGTGATCCGGCGATCGCTCGCGGGCTTGCGCGCCTTCGAGCTGACCACGTAGCCCACGACCCAGAGGACGGCCACGGCGAAGATGGCGGCGATCCAGACGATCGCCGAGCTGAGCTTCTTGATCCGAGGCTGCGGTGCGAGCTCCAGCTCTTCGGGTCGCTCCACAGGCGGCTTCTTCTCGGGCTCCACTACCGGCCCTCCCGATCGCTCTCGAAGCCGCGATTGGTGAGCTTCACGGTACGCCGTGACGAACCGACTCCGGCGACCAGCTCGGCCCGCTCGAAGCGTCCGTCGACCACGATCCAGGAGCCGTTCATCCGGTAGTTGAGGATCACCTCGTCGCCGGAGGCGGTCTTGGCGAGGAATGCCGGCGCGTCGCTCGACGCCGCCGAGGCCGGAAGCTGGATGTAGGTGTGGTGCCCGTCGTCGAAGAGCGTCACGGGACGGAAGGGCGCCCAGCGGCTTCCCGAGACCTTGTAGTCGAAGTTGAGACCACCCGGGTCCATCGCTCCGGTCAGGCTCGCCACGGTCGCCTCGCGCCGCCGACCCGCGAGCGACGCCTCGACCTGGGCGGCGTCGGACCACTGCTGGACCATGTCGCCCGGGTAGTAGAAGCGGACCCGCCGGACGTAGCCGTCGCTCTCGGCGGAGCCCTTGGGCTTCTCGGGCGCCTCGAGGGTCAGGTGGTAGGTCCGACGGGTCGTCGTCACGATGAGGTTGGTCGAGATCCCGTAGTCGCGGGGCTTGACCACGACGTGCGGCACCAGCGCCTCGGGGTCGCCGGAGTAGAGCGGGCTGGTGATCCAGCGCTCGGTGTCGCCGAGGGCGACGCCGTGGACCACCTCCCCCGCCTCCAGCTCGACGTCGCAGGCGCGGAGCGGGGTGCACTGGAGGACCGGCTGGCTCTCTCCGAACGGGTAGATGATCGAGTCGCTCCGCTCGATCACCGGCGCCTCGCCGGTCGTGGCGAACTGGCGAGTGGCATCGCGGACGGCCGTGTCGGTCGCGCCTCCCGCGAGTGCGGGAGCGACAGAGGCCACGGCGAGGACGACGAGGGGGACGATCTTGGATCGAAGCATCAGGAGGTTCTCCTAGAGGGTCTGTGTCCAGTTGATCTCGGTCACGTAGAGGCCGAGGGGATTCACGAGCAGGACCTCGGTGGTCTCGGGAGGCACGATCTCGACGCCGAGCACGGCCTGCCACGACGTCTCGGAGAGGACCCGGCCAGCGGGAGCCAGCTCGGTCTCCTTCCACTGCACCTGCCAGCTCGTCGGCGATAGCCGCAGTACCGACTGCACCTGCACCGCCACCGTGCTCTCGGCGGCCCGAAGGAAGGGGTTGCTCCGCTTGAAGTGGGCGTTGAGGAACCCGAGAGCGCCGTCCTTCGAGTGCGCGTAGGCCCGGTTGACGACGGTCTTCTGGACCTCGGAATCGCCGAAGACCGATCGAACGTCCCGGACGAAGAGGTTGAGCTGGTAGCGGATGAGCCGCTCGTCCGTCTTCCGCAGCTGCTCGGCGGGACCGAAGGCCACCGCCTGGCCGAGCTGGTCGACCTCG
>JAGQSE010000667.1 GCA_020439725.1 Acidobacteriota bacterium | reverse complement strand
GCGGCCGTGGCGGTGGCGGCGGTGGCGGCGGCTGGTAGAAGGTCCACAGGTTCCGACCGATCTCGAAATCCTGGGCCTTCGGGTCGAGGGCCGCCACGTTGAGCTCGACGACCTCGTCGGGTAGCGCCTTCTCGGCGCGCTGCGGCCGTCGCGAGCCGCCCCGACGGTCTTCGGCGGCCACCACCGTACCGGTGTCCCCGTCACCGCCGAAGTCGGGCAACAGACGCCAGACGGCGATCAGGGCGAAGACGCCGAAGAGGATGAGGAGGAACTTCTTCTGCCGGGCCTCCTTGGCCTGCTGCTCGGCGGGGGTGAGCGGTTTGGCGAGGCTCATGTTCCCGCCTCCTCGGCCAGGGGCGGCAGCTCGTCACCCAGGATCTCGGAATCCTCGTCGGCGAACAGGGTCGACAGGCGTAGGCTGATCTTGAGCCGAGCCCCCGACGAGCCGTCCTCGGACAGGCCGATCCGCTCGAGGGTGAGGAACGAGGGGGTGAGCTCGAGGGAGTTGATGAACCGCCGGAGGTCGGCGTAGCTGCCCTCGACGTTGAACACGAAGGAGGTCTGGAGCAGCCCGAAGTCCTCGATGGTCTCCTGCGGGTAGGACACCGCCGACGGGGCGAGGCCGGCGCGGGTGGCCAGCCGCCGGACCTCGGCGAGGATCGCGGTCAGGCGTTCCTCCTGGGTCGACAGACGCTTGCCGTAGAGGTCGGCGACCCGCTGGCGGTTGAGCTCGACGTCGGCGAGCAACGACTCGAGCTGCTGGCGCTCTTTGGCGAGCTGCTTTTCGGTGTTGTGGGTCGAGGCGAGACGGCGCTCGAGGATGCCGACCTCGTCGCCGATGCCGCTCAGCTGGTAGTAGGCGAAGAAGCCGATGTTGACGGCGAGGAAGAGCAGCGCCGGGAGCCACAGCCACAGCCGCTCGCGCCAGGCGAATCGAAAGGTCGTGGGCGAGGTCATCGCGGCTCCAGTGCCGAAGAGGCGGACGGCTGCTGAGGGACGGGGGTGGTCGGGCTCGGGCGGCTCGGCGACCCGCTGCCTCCGGCCGAAGTGCCGCCGGTGCTGCCGCCGCCGGTCACCGGCGTGGCACCGGTTCCCACCACCCCGACCGGGATCGCTCCGCTGCTCGGCTTGGAGGTCTGCTGGCTCGAGGAGCTCGAGGTCGCCGTGGCGGGACGGCTGGGGGACGGCACCGAGGTCCGGTTTCTCCGGTGTCGGCGGAGCGCGTCGCGGCGGGGCGAGGAGTCTTGGGTCTCGTCCTCGCCGGCGGTTTGCGACTCACCGACCAACCCCGGCGGCAAGCCGTTCGCGGACGTCTCCGAGGCCGCTCGCGGCGCCTCGGGGATGCCCGCCGCCGGGCCCTGACCGCCCGCGACGACGACCGGCGGCGGGGTCACCGGTGGTTGCGCGGTACGGCTTCGCCGGCCACCGCCGCCCCCGGAGTTTGGCACCGGTGCGGCGACCGCCGCCGGGGCGGTGGTGGTGTCGTCCGCGGCGGCGCCGCTCTCGGCGAGGGCCTGCGCCTCCCCCGTGATCTCGGGAGTGCCCGCGGGCAGCGGGCCGGGCCGGTAGACCACCGAGATCTCGAACTCGACCTGATTGACCTTGTTGAGCGCGTCGCGCGACAGCCGGGGGCGCGAGAACGACGGGTGCTCGAAGAGCCGATCGAGCAGGGCGAGCTCGGCGTCGAAGGTCTTGGCGGTGCCGCGCAACTGGAGGATGAACCGGTCCTTGACCTCGCCATCCCGCTTGCGGGCCCGCCGCCGCTCGCCGCCGCTCTGGTTGATCGGCGACAGGCTGGCCAGGCGGACGTCGTCGGGTAGGACTTCCTCGAGGCGGTCGAAGAGCTCGCTCCAGCCGAAGGTGCGGCCGGCGATCTTCTGGTTGAGGAAGGTCACCTGCGCGTTCTGCTGCGCGACGTCGTAGCCGTTGAGGGCCCTCTTCAGGTCGGCGATGCGCTCGCGATGCTCCTGGACCTGCTCCGCGAGGGTCTCGAGCTCTTGGCCGCGGTGCTCGGAGCCCGACAGGAGCTGCCAGTAGCGCCAGCCGTTGATCGCCAGCAGGACGCCACCGACGAGCCATAACACCAGGGCCAGCCGGGCGATGGGCCGGCTGTTGGTGAAGGGGCGTTTGGCGAGGTTGAGCATCGGGACTCTCAAGCGACCTCCTGCCGGCTGGCACCCAGCACCGGTGCGATCCGGCGCCAGCCACTGGTGGCGGTGGCGAGACCGAGGGGAGCCAGATGGCTGGCCACCAGCGCCTCCGCCGGCACTCCGAGACCCGTTTCGAGCCACTCGCCCCAGACCTCCTCGAGGACCAGGTCGTCGGTCAGCACCAGGGTCCGGGAGAGCGGAGTCTCCGGCAGGTTCTCGTCGAGGAAGGTGCGCGTCAGCTTGAGGTCGCGCTCGACCAGGCGCTGTTGCGCCTCGAAGGGCAGCTCGTGCTCGGCACCCTTGTACCGGTGCAGCACCGGCTCTCCGCCGCGGGCGAAGAGGAGAGTGTAGCCACCCTCCCCGACCAGGGCAAGGCCGATGAGGCGGTCCTCGGCGGGCTCGTCGGCGAGGGCCGAGAGCAGGGCCAGGCTGACGCTTTGCACCTGTCCGATGCGCACCCCGGCGGCGGCGAACTGGGCCTCGAGCTGGGCGAGGAGCTCCTCGAGCCCGAACCCGAGGAGCAGGCGCTTGGGTTGCTCCTGGGCGACGAGCGGAGAGACCTCGACGGCGCGCACCCGGAGCTCGTCGACCCGGAAGGGGACCACCCGCTTGAGCTGCCAGCGCAGCACCTGGTCGCGCGCCGCAGCCTCCTTGGGGAGGTCACCGCTCTCGGTGAAGGCGAGGCGCAGCCAGGCGTCGGGGAGCACCAGCGAGGCCCGCTGCGGTACCGAGGGCAGCCGCCCGAGGAGCGCGCCGATGGCGTTGGCCAGGGCGGTCTCGTCGCGCGCGGGTCCCCCGAGGAGCCCCGCCTGGAAGAGGTCCGGCGGCAGCTGGACCACCTCGTGGGTGGCGAGGACGAAACGCCCTTGCTCGCGGCGGCACAGGCCGTAGGCGAGCTCCTTGGCGTCGAGGACGAAGACGTGGGGTGGCGCCGGCTGGGGGGAGAGCCCCGCCAGGCGCTCAATCCACGAAGGTAACCTTGTTGATCTCACGTAGCGTGGTCACTCCCTGAAACACTTTGTCGAGGGCGGTCTCGCGCAGGAACCGCATCCCCTCCTCATGGGCCGCGCGCTTGATCTCCGACGCTGGGCGGCGGGCGAGGATCAGCTCGCGGATGTGATCGGACAGGTCGAGGAGCTCGGACACCGCCAGGCGGCCGTAAAAGCCCGTGCCGCTGCACTCGATGCAACCGGCTCCCTCGTAGAAGGTGTAGCCGGCGTAGACATCCGGGTCGAGTCCGCTCTCTTCGAGCAGCTGCGCCGAAGCCTTGACCGGTCTCTTGCAGTGCTTGCAGATCTGCCGCACCAGCCGCTGGGCGAGGACGCAGTTCAACGCCGACACGAAGTTGTAGAGGTCGACCTTCATGTTGAGGAAGCGGCCGAGGACGTCGACGACGTTGTTGGCGTGGACCGTGGTGAACACCAGGTGGCCGGTCAAGGCCGACTGGATGGCGATCTGCGCGGTTTCCTCGTCGCGGATCTCACCGACCATGAT
>JAGQSE010000666.1 GCA_020439725.1 Acidobacteriota bacterium | reverse complement strand
GACCCTGTCCTGCGCGTGAAGTGCCCCCCTGTGGAGACCTTCGACGAGGAGCTGTCGGTCCTTGTCCGCGACATGGTCGAAACCATGCACGCCGCTCCCGGCGTCGGTCTCGCCGCGCCCCAGGTGGGCATCGAGCAGCGCGTCGCGGTGGTCGACGTCAGCGTCGGCGAGGACCCGGAGCAGCTCTTCGTCTTCATCAACCCGGTGATCCTCTCCGAGGCCGGCCGCGAGACCGACGTCGAGGGTTGCCTGTCGCTGCCCAACATCTCCGACAAGGTCACCCGGCCGTATCGCATCAGCGTCGCCGCCCAGGACGTCGAGGGCAACGCCTTCGAGATGGAAGCGGACGATTGGCTGGCCCGCGCCATTTGCCACGAGATCGACCATCTGGACGGTGTGCTCTTCGTCGACCATCTCCGCGGCCTGCGCCGCGAGCGCGCCAAGCGTCATCTGAAGAAGCTCGCCAAGGAAGCCGAGACCCGAGAGGAAAGCCCGTGACCCAGCAGCCCAACGCCCGATGGAGCCGTTTCCGCCCCGCGCTCGCCGTCTTCGCCCTCGCTTCACTCCTCATCCTGCCCCTCGCCTGTGGTGGCGGCGGTGGCGGCGGTGGAGGTGGCGGCGGCACCCCGCCGACCCAGCCGACGGCGAGCCTGACCTTCACACCGGCGAGCGTCTCGACGGTCAACAGCATCACGCTGGTGCGGAGCGGCACGGGGGCCAGCGAGCTCGTCCTCGAGCTCCGCGCCAACAGCGTCGAGGGGCTCTACGGCCTGTCCTTCGACCTCGGCTTCCCCGCCAACTTGGTGCGCTATGTCAGCGCCGAGGAGGGGACCTTCCTCGGTGGCGTCCAGACGTCGATGCAGGTGACCGAGAGCCCGTCGGGTAACCTGATCGTCGGGCTCACTCGGCTCGGAGCGGCCGCCGGTGTCAGCGGCAGCGGCCTGCTCATGACCCTCCGTTTCGCCGCCAACGGCACGGGCAACGGCAACATCACGTTCCAGGACAACAGCGCCTTCAACAACCAGGGGCTGGGGATCGACGGCGTCGTCTGGGGCGGCGGCGGTGTGGCGGTGCAGCTATGACCGGCCCACGGGCCGGCGTGCGCCAGCCGACCTTCTACAACACCCTGGGGCGGCACCTCGAGGCCTTCGAGCCCCTCGAACCCGGGGTGGCCAAGGTCTATACCTGCGGACCGACGGTGTACAACACGGTGCACATCGGCAACCTGAGGACGTTTCTCTTCGAGGACCTGCTACGGCGCAGCCTGCGTTTCTTGGGGTATCAAGTCACCCAGGTGATGAACCTCACCGACGTCGATGACAAGACGATCCGAGGGGCACAGGAGGCGGGGGTGGACCTCGACACCTACACCGCGCCCTACATCGACGCGTTCTTCGCCGACCTCGATACCCTCGGCGCCGAGCGGGCGGAGGCCTATCCCCGGGCCACCGAGCACATCGCCCAGATGATCGCGATGATCGAGCGCCTCGTCGAGCGCGGTTTCGCCTACGAGAAGGACGGCTCGGTCTTCTTCCGGATCGCCTCCGACGAGGACTACGGCCGGTTGTCGGGGTTCGATCTCGAACAGGTGCGCCAGGGCGAGCGGGTGGCGAGCGACGAGTACGGCAAGGAGGACGTTCGGGACTTCGTGCTGTGGAAGGGGGCCAAGCCCGACGAACCCACTTGGGACTCGCCGTGGGGACCCGGGCGTCCCGGCTGGCACATCGAGTGCTCCGCCATGAGCACCGAGTATCTGGGGGAGACCTTCGACATCCACTGCGGCGGCGTCGACAACATCTTCCCGCATCACGAGAACGAGATCGCGCAGACCGAGTCGGCGACCGGAAAGCCCTTTGTCCGCTATTGGTTGCACTCGGAGCACCTGATCGTCGACGGCGACAAGATGTCGAAGTCGCTGGGGAACTTCTACACGCTCCGTGACCTGCTCGACAAGGGTGTCGATCCACGGGCCCTGCGCTACCTCTTCCTGTCGGTCCACTACCGCCAGAAGCTCAACTTCACCTTCGACTCCCTCGACGCCTGCGGCGCGGCGCTCAAGCGGCTCGACGAGCTGCGCTTTCGGCTCGAGCACGCGGTGGAGAAGGGGCCATCACGACCGGCGGTAGCCGGCGCCTGCGAAGAGCTCGTCGCGGGTTTCGGCGAGGCGCTGGCCGAAGATCTCAACACCTCGCGCGCCCTGGCGGTGCTCTTCGGTTTCGCCAAGACCATCAACCGTGCCATCGAAGGACGCGAGATGGGCACCGGCGACGTGGCGCGAGCGCAGGCGGCGTTGGCGGAGGTGGACACCGTGCTGGGCGTCCTCGACCCGAGCCGCTGGCCGGCGGTGGGCGAGAGCACCGGTCCCTCCGACGACGAGATCCAGGACCTGGTCGACCGTCGCAACGCCGCCCGCGCCGACCGCGACTGGGGCGCGGCGGATCGGCTGCGCGACGAGCTGGTGGCCCTCGGCATCGTCCTCAAGGACACACCCGATGGCACGGTCTGGCGGCGGGGGAGCTGAGCCGCCCGACCCGGGCCGGCCCGCGACGCCGGTGAGCCCCCACCGCGAGTTCCGGGATCAGCCCCACAACCGCGCCCGTGGCGCGTCCGCCGAGGCCGACGCCCGTCGCTGGCTCGAGCGTCACGGCTACGTGGTGGTCGTCGCCAACGCCGTGACCAAGGCCGGTGAGATCGACCTCGTCGCGCTCGACGGCGACACCCTCTGCTTCGTCGAGGTCAAGGCTCGGGCCGGTCTCGCCTTCGGTCCGGCCATCGCCGCGGTCGACGCCCGCAAGCAACACCGGCTGGCCCGCGCCGCGGCGCTCTGGTTGGCCCACCATCCCCACGACGGTCCCTGTCGCTTCGACGTCCTGGGCCTCGATCC
>JAGQSE010000665.1 GCA_020439725.1 Acidobacteriota bacterium | reverse complement strand
AGCTCCTCGACCGGTGCGCCGAGGGACTCGGCGGCGGTGAGGCCCCAGAGCACGTAGCCGAGGTCGCTGTAGGCCACGCCGGCGGGCGCGGGCTCGACGAGCTTCCCCGCTAGCAGCAGCGGCAACGCCCTCTCCGGGGTCTTGGCGAGCGCGTAGAGCGGTGCCCACGGCGCGAGACCCGAGCGATGGCGCAGGAGGAGCTCGAGAGCACAGGCCTCGAGGGGAGGGCCCAGCGAAGCCTCGCTCCGCCGCCATACCTGACCGAGGGGGGAATCGAGGCGGAGCTCGCCTGCCTGGTGGAGAACCAGGGCCAGCGTCGCGACGAAGGGCTTGGTGAGCGAGGCTAAATCGAAGCGCGCGTCGCTCGAGGTGCCGACCGCGTGTACCGAACGGACCCCGCGCGCGTCCCCGACCAGCGCGACGGCGGCGCGGGCGGCGTCCCCGGCGACCAGGTCGCCGAGGAAAGGCTCGAGCCGCGACCCGTCGTTCACCGCGCCTCCACCGGCCTCAGTAGTTGTCCGGGTTGCCGGTCTGGAAGACGACGACCCGCTGCCCCGGGAGCACCTGGCCGGCGGCGGCGAGATCGTCGAGAGCGGCGAGACAGGCGGCACCCTCGGGGCCAATGCGCAGCCCCTCGCCCTTCGCAGAGCGCTCGGTGATGCCCTCGATCCGCTCCTCCGCCACCGCCACCGCGGTGCCTCCGGTCTCGCGGAGCGCCCGGAGGATCAGGAAGTCGCCGATGGCCTTGGGTACGCGAAGGCCCCAGACCTTTGTCCTGGGATCGGCCCAGGGCTCGGCGTGCTCGGTGCCGGCATGGAAGGCGCGGACCATGGGCGCGCAGCCGGCCATCTGGACGACGACGAAGCGTGGGCGTTTGGCACCCAAAAGACCCAAGGTCTCGAGCTCGGCGAAGGCCTTGTGCATGCCGACGATGCCGGTGCCGCCGCCGGTGGGATAGATGATCCAGTCGGGCAGGTCCCAGCCCATCTGCTCGGCGAGCTCGAGCCCCATGGTCTTCTTGCCCTCGACGCGGTAGGGCTCCTTGAGCGTCGACAGGTTCCAGTAGCCGCCACCGCGTTCGGCGAGCCGGGCCGCGGCCTCGACCAGGGTCCCCGGCGAGGTCAGCACCTCGGCACCCACCTGCCGGCAGCGCTCGGCGACGGTGGGCGGAGTGTCCTCGGGCAGCGCGACCCGGGCCGGCAAACCGGCGGCGGCGGCGAAGGCGGTGAGCGCCAGGGCGGCGTTGCCGGCGCTCGCCAGCTCGACCCCCGGCGCGCCCAGCTCCCGCGCCCGGTTGACCGCCAGCGACAACCCGCGGTCTTTGAACGAGCCCGTCGGGTTGCCGCTCTCCTCCTTGAGCCAGACCTCGACCCCGGCGGGGCCGGTACGGCGGAGGCGCACCAGCGGCGTGCCCCCCTCGCCCAGGTCGATGCGGTCGTCGAAATCGAGCAACGGTAGGAGCTCGCGGTAGCGCCACAGCGTCCAGGGTCGAGTGGCCAATGCATCACGCAGCTGGTGCCCCTTCTGCGGGTCGAGGTCGTAGCGCACCAGCCAGGGAAACCCCGCCGGTGACAGGAATGCGGGCTCGTCGAGGGGGACCGTGCCCCCGGTCTTCGAGCAGACCAGCTCGCGCGCCCAGCGTGAGGTCGTGGCCGAGGTCTTGTCGTCACTCATCGGTGTTCTCTCCGAGGGCCAGGTCATAGGCCGAACGATAGCGTTTGGCGACCACGTCCCAGGTCAGGTCGCGTCTGGCGCGAGCCCGGCCGGCGGCACCGAGCCGCCGCGCCAGCTCCCGGTCCTCCGCCAGCTCGACCAGCGCGTGACGTACCGCCGGCCCGTCGCCTTCGGGCACCAGCCGGCCGGTGACGCCCTCCTCCACCGCCAACGGGATGCCCGAGATCGCCGACGCCACCACGGGCAGACCGCTCGCCATGGCCTCGAGGATGACGTTGGGCAGACCGTCGACGTTGCCGGCACGGTCATGGACCGCGGGCAGGACGAAGACGTCGGCGGAGCGGTAGAGGTCGGGCAGGGTGTCGCGATAGACCGCGCCGGGGAAATGGACTCGATCTGCCCAGGGTGCCGCGGCTCGGCGGAACTCCTCGAGCCGATCACCACCCCCGGCGAGCACCAGGTGGAGATCGGGGCTCGCTTCGAAGAGCGCGCCGAGCTCGGGTATCAGCACCTGGTAGCCCTTCTTGGTCGCCATGCGTCCCACAGACACCGCCACCGGCGCCGCCAAGGGGATCCCCAGCTGGTCGCGCCACAGCCCCCGCCGAGAGGGGTCCGGCGAGAAGTGCTCGACGTCGACACCGTAAGGGATCACCCGCGAACGCTCGCTGGGAAAGCCCAAGGCGCAGACGCGGTCGACCAGCTCGGGAGAGCAGCCGGTCAGGACCGCGGTGGCCGAGAGCGTGCGCCGCACCGGCCAGGCGAGAGCGCGCTTCTCGGCCATGAAGACGTCGCTGCCATGAAGCCCCACCGCCAGGGGTACCCGCCGGCCACCGGGGGCGCGGAACCGTCCGAGGACGACGCCGTTGGGCACCACCCAGTGGGCGTGGACCAGATCGAAAGGTTCGGCACGAAGGGCCTGGCGCACCGCACGGCGGGCGGCGAAGGCGTAGGCGGGAGCCACCGCCAGCGCGCCGAGGCGGGCGCTCTCGTCGCGATCGAGGCTGCGGCTGTAGCCCATCACCTCGAAGCGCTCGGGAGCGTAGCGAAACGTACGGACGGTCACACCGCCGTCGTCCCAGCCGGCGGCCAGTCCCTCGGTGTGCGGTGCCAGGACCGTCACGCGGTCGCCGGCGCGCACCAGGCCACGAGCCAGGTCGCGGATGAAGGGCCCCGAGGTGTCACCCTCGAAGCGCGGGTAGGTCTGGGTCAGAAAGAGGAGGTTCAGCGAGCTAATCGAGCCGCTCCTTGACCGAATAGCTGTCCTGGCGGCGGAAGTTCTTGAAGGTGATCATCTCCGCCAACAGGCCGGTGGTCAGCACCTGGATACCGATCAGCATGAGCAGGATTCCGAGCTGCAAGAGGGGCCGGTCCGACAGCGACTCCCCCCCCAACCACAGCACCGCCAGGTAAATGTTGATCAGAGTTCCGGCACCGAGAAAGAACAGCCCGATGACGCCGAAGAGGTGGAGCGGCCGGCGCGTGTACTTGGTGATGAAGAGCACGGTCATCAAGTCCAGGAGCCCCTTGTACAGGCGATCCCAGCCGTACTTGCTCATGCCGTGGCGGCGAGGGTGATGCTGGACCTCGATCTCGCCGATGCGGAAGCCGCGGCGGCTGGCGAGGACCGGGATGTAGCGGTGGAGCTCGCCATAGACCGCGATCTGTTCGAGCACCTCGCGCCGATAGGCCTTGAAGCCGCAATTGAAGTCATGGAGGTCGACCTGCGCCAGCGCTCGTGTCACACGATTGAAGAGCTTCGACGGCCAGCGCTTCGAGATCGGATCCCGCCGGCGCCGCTTCCACCCGGAGACCAGGTCGAGATCCTGCTCCTCGAGGGCGGCGAGGAAGCGCGGGATCTCGTCGGGATCGTCCTGTAGATCGCCGTCCATGGTGATGACGTAGCGGCCCCGGCAATGGTCGAAGCCGGCGGACAGGGCCGCCGCCTTGCCGAAGTTGCGCCGCAGCCGTACCAGCTTGACCCGCGGATCCGCGTCGCGGGCCGTGCGCACGCGGTCGGGCGTGCCATCCCGGGAGCCGTCGTCGACGAAGACGATCTCGCAGCTCCGTCCGAACCCGTCGAGACAGGCCAGGACCCGCCGCGCCAGCTCCTCGACGGTGTCAGCCTCGTCGAGCACCGGTACGAGCACGCTGACCTCAGGATCGGTGTGGGGCTCGGCCGCGGTACGGACCGAGTCGGAAACCGTCTCGGCGGGTGGTGCCGGGGCGAGGGGGGCTCTAGGTTTCACGATGGGAGTCTACCAGCGGCTCAGACGGTTCACCGCGCTCCTCACTGGGCGGCGAGGATCTGCTCCGCCGCCTGCTTGCCGCTGCGCATCGAGTGATCCATGTTGAAGTACTGCCACTCGCCAAACCGGCCGGCGCTCCAGATACCGTTCTCCTGGAGCCACTCGCGGATGATGGCCACGTTGCGCCCGTGGTCGAGGTCGTAGATGACATAGGCCGGCAGGATGCGCTCGGTGTGGACCAGGTCGATCTCGTCGTCGGGAAGCAGGATCTTCGCCGCCTGCAGCGCCTCGATGGTCTTGTCGACGGCCGTCGCCTCGTCGAGGGGACGGTACTCGGAAAAGGCGACCTCGGTGGCCACCGAGCTGCACCCTTCGGGCACCGTGTCGGGGCTGAAGGTGCTCGGGAACGAGAGACGGTGGAAGGGAAAGACGTCCTCGTAGAAGTAGACCCAATGCTTGTCCGAGATGTCGGGCCGCTTGATCCCCAGGTTGACGCAGTAGATGCCCTGGTAGGACAGGCCGTTGGCGGCGCGCTCGACCGC
>JAGQSE010000664.1 GCA_020439725.1 Acidobacteriota bacterium | reverse complement strand
TGGCCGACCCGGAGACCTTGGTGGTGGTCACCGGCCAGCAACCGGGTCTGTTCGGAGGGCGGCTGTACGCGCTGTCGAAGGCGGTGGCCGCCGCCCGCTGGGCGGCGGAGCTCGAGGCCGCCGGTCGCCCGGCGGTGGCGGTCTTCTGGGTCGCCACCGAGGACCACGACTTCGCCGAAGTCGCCCACGGCACCTTCCTCACCCACGAAGGCCTTCTCGACGTAGGTCTCGGGGACGATCCCGACCCGCTTCTTCCCGTGGGAATGAGGAGCTTTGGGCCGGCGGTCGAGGCCTGTCTCGAGCAGCTCCGCGAGGCCATCCCCGGCGACCGCTTCGGCGCCTGGACCGAGACCCTGGGCCGCTGGTACCGCCCCGCGGCGCGGTTCGGCGAGGCCTTCCCTCGCCTCTTGGTCCACCTTCTCGGCGAGCGAGCGCCGCTGATGCTCGACGCTCAGCTGCCGGCCCTCAAGCGGGCGGAGGTGCCGTGGATGGAGCGCCTGGTGCGCGAGCGCCATGCCCTCGACCAGGCCTTGACGGCGTCGGAGGACCGCATCCGCAGCTACGGTTTCGATCTCCAGGTGGCGCCGCAACCGGGGGTCAGCCCGCTCTTCCTGCTGCGCGGCGGCGAGCGGCGGCGTATCGAGTGGATCGGCGAAAGCCACTACCGGTTGCGCGGGCTCGACGAGGAACGGCCGGTCGACGAGCTCTACGATGTGTTGCGCGACAACCCCGGAGTCCTCAGCCCCGGTGTCCTCGCCCGACCGGCGCTCCAAGACGCGGTCCTCGGCAGCGCGCTCCAGGTGCTCGGCCCCGGCGAGCTCTCCTACATGGTGCAGGCGGCCGCGGTCCACGGTTTCCTCGGTCTCGACGGACCGGCGACCTCGCTCCGGCCGCAGACGCTGGTGCTCGAGGAGCGTCATCTAGAGTGGATCGAGGACCTGGGTCTCGGTCTCGAGGACCTTCTCGGGGACCGGCGCGAGCTCGACCAGCGGCTCGCCGAGGCGGCCGGCGTCGACTTCGTGACCCCGGTCAAGGAACAGATCGCCACCTTGCTCGACGGGCTCCGCGGCCCCGTCACGGAAGTCGACGCCAACCTGGCGAAGCCGCTGGAGCGCACGCGCGACCACGCCATCGGCGCTCTCGAGCAGCTGGCGGCGAAGCTCGCCGCCGCCGCCGCGCGCACCGACGAAGTCCGCCGGCGTCGCGTCGATACACTGCGCGAGCTGTGTCTGCCCCACGGCTCGCTCCAGGAACGGGTGCTGTCGACCTCCTACTTCCCGGGCAAGTATGGTGAGACGTTGGTCGAGGCCCTGTGGCGGCAGATGGAGCTCGACGGTAGACACCTCCAGGTGATTCGACTGTAGACCGAGCCCAAAGAGCGGAGGCTCGAAGCCACCAGAGTGCACGCGCGAGGCGGCGGTGGCAGCTGTGTGCGGAGGAGATGATGACGACACTGGACTTGCTGGCGATCGGGGCCCACCCGGACGACGTCGAGCTCGGCTGCGGCGGCACCTTGGCACGCCTCGCGGGCGCCGGTCGATGTATCGGGATCCTTCACCTGACCCGGGGCGAGATGGGCACCCGGGGAACGGTGGAAGAACGGGTGCGCGAGGCCGAGCGGGCCGCCGAGGTCCTCGGCGCCACGACGCTCGACTTTCTGGACTGTGGCGATGGTGGTCTGCGCACGGGGTCCGCCGAGGAGGACGCGCTGATCGAGCTTCTGCGCCGGCACCGGCCCCGCCTGGTCCTCGGCCCGAGCCCCTCGGACCGACATCCGGACCATGGGCGAGCACACCGGCTGGTCGCCGCGGCGGCCTTCTACGCCGGCCTTAGAAACCGCTCACCCGAGCGCGGGGGTGACGGAGCCCACCGCCCGGCGGCGGTCTACTCCTACATGCAACACGACCTCTTCGAGCCGCGTTTCGTGGTCGACGTCAGCAGCGCCTGGGAGAGGAAGCTCGCCGCCCTGGCCTGCTACACCTCGCAGCTCCACCAGCCCGGGGCGGCGGCTCGGAGCGAGCCGGTGACCAAGGTCTCGACCCCCGAGTTCTCGCGTGCCGTCGAAGGGCGGGCACGCCACTTCGGACTGATCATCGGCGCGGCCTTCGGCGAGCCCTTCTGGACGCCGCAGCCGATCGCGGTCGGCGACCCGCTGGCCACGGTCCCGGGAGGCGTCCTATGAAGATCGGGATCAGCTGCTATCCGAGCTATGGCGGCTCTGGAGTGGTCGCGACGGAGCTGGCGATGGCGCTGGCGGCCCGTGGTGACGAGGTCCACGTCATCAGCTACGCGCCGCCGTCGCGGCTGTCGCTGTGCGATCCGCACCTCTTCTACCACGAGGTGCTGGTACCCCATTACCCGCTCTTCGAGTACCCGCCCTATTCGCTGGCGCTGGCCACCAAGATGGTCGAGGTGGCGCGCTTCCAGCGTCTCGACCTGATGCACGTCCACTACGCGGTGCCCAACGCCGTGTCGGCGGTGCTCGCCCGGCAGATCCTCGCTCCGCAGCCGTTGCCGGTGGTCACCACTCTTCACGGTACCGACATCACCCTGGTGGGAAACGACCCGAGCTATCTCGAGACCACCCGCTTCGGCATCCTCCAGAGCGATGCCGTGACCACCGTCTCCGAGGCGCTCCGCCGAGCGACCCTCGAGCAGCTCGCCGTCGACCGGAGCATCGACGTGGTACCCAACTTCATCGACCCGGCCCGCTTCGAGGCGGTCCAAAACCATCCCGGGGCCCGGCGGTGGGCCCACGAAGGCGAGAAGATCCTGGTCCATATTTCGAACTTCCGGCCGGTCAAGAGGGTCGAAGACGTCGTCCGCGTCTTCTCGCGGGTGCATCGCCGTGTGCCCTGCCGGCTGCTCCTGGTCGGTGACGGACCCGAGCGTGCGCGGGTCGAGCAGATGTGCCGCGAGCTCGGCACCTGCGACCGTATCGTCTTCACCGGCAACCTGCCGGCGGTCGAGGAAGTGCTGGTGGGGGCCGATCTCTTCCTCCTGCCCTCGGAGACCGAGTCCTTCGGCCTGGCCGCTCTCGAGGCGCTGGCCTGCCGGGTACCGGTCATCGCTACCCGGGTCGGTGGTCTTCCCGAGGTGGTCAGCCACGGCGAGACCGGCTTCCTCTACCCGGTCGGTGACGTCGATGCCATGGCCGACGCGGCCATCGAGCTCCTCGAGGACCCCCAGCGCCACGAGGGCTTCGCCGAAGCCGCCCGCCGCCAAGCCCTCGACCGGTTCACGCAGGATGCGGTGGTCGAGCGCTATCGCCGGGTCTACGAGCGCGTCGCCATCCGCCGGTGAGACGGTCGCCGTGAGTGCCGGCGACGAGATTCCCGGGGCCTACCGCGCACCGGCCTGCGAGGTTCGGGCGGAGCTCCGGGAGCGCAAGTCCCGCTTCCTGGCGGTGGTCACGCCGGTGGCCGACGAGATCGTGGCCCAGGAACACCTCGCGGCGGTGCGTGCGGAGTTTCCCGACGCCACCCATCATTGCTGGGCCTGGCGGCTCGGTGCGCGCGGCGCCGAGCGGTCGAGCGACGATGGCGAGCCAGCCGGTACCGCCGGGCCGCCGATCCTCCACGTCCTGCGCGGCGCCGAGCTCTCGGGTGTCCTGGCGGTGGTGGTGCGCTGGTTCGGCGGCGTCAAGCTGGGCAAGGGAGGACTGGTCCGCGCCTACGGCGACGCCACCCGCCTGGCCCTCGAGGAGCTGCCCGTGATGTGGGTGGTGCCCGCCGAGCGCCTCGTCGTCGAGCTGCCCTATCCCCAGCTGGGGGCGGTCAAGCGGTTGATTCGGCCGCCTCAGGTCGAGCTGGTGACCGAGCAGTACGGCGAGGCGGTCCGCCTCGAGCTGGTCGTCCATCGCCACTTGCAGCCGGAGATCGAGGAGGCGCTGGCGGCTCTCGGGATCGAGCTGCCCTTGAGACCATAGTGGAGGGTTGTATAGACTCGATGCATTACGTCCGCTGACCCAAAGACCTACAGGAGAGCGCTCCATGAGTGAGAACACCGGTTCGCCGGGTCCTCCGCCCCCACCCGAGCCGCCGTCCGACCTGCCTCCGCCGCCCGAACCGCCGCCGGGGCCCGCCGCGGGTGCACCACCGCCCCCGCCGCAGGCCTCGACCAACACCCTGATGCTGGTCCTGGCCTACCTCGGCCCGCTGGCCCTGGTCCCCTTCCTGCTCGAAAAGGAGGATCGGGAGGTCCAGTGGCACGCCAAGCACGGACTGGTCCTGCTGGCTGCCGAAATCGTCCTGTGGATCGGCCTGATCATCGTCGAGACTATCGCCTCGTCGATCCTCGGCGTCCTGGGCTGTGCCTTCGCGCTGATCAACCTCGGCCTCGCCCTGGCGATCCTGGTCCTCCACATCGCCTGCATCGTCAAGGCGGTCAACGGCCAGCGCCTGATCATTCCGCAGGTCAGCCAGTACGCCGATCGCTTCTGAGGATCGGGCGTGCTCGCGATCTGAGACCGTAGACGACGGCCCCATCGGCCACGGTACCGGAAGCAGCCCACCGCGCCCAAGCGGGGCCGGCGGGGCTGCTTCCGGCCCATGAAGGAGGTTTCGATGAACGACGACCAGAGCTTTCCGCCCCCGCCGCCGGATCCGCCCGAACCACCTGCGCCGCCGTCGCCGTCTCGGTACGACTACGACGCGCCGCCGCCGCGGCCGACCACCGAGCTTCTCCCCTGGGAGCGGCGACAGGAGCTCGGGTTCGCCCCGGCGCTCATCGAGACGATCAAGCTGTTGGTGACCTCGCCGCAGCAGGCCTTTGCCCGCGCCGAGCGGACCGGTGACTACGCCAGCCCCATCCTCTTTGCGGTCATCGTCGGGTGGTTGGGCATCATCGTCGGCCTGGTCTGGCAGATGCTCTTCGGCAGCCTCAACTTCCTGAGCATGATGGGCAACCACGAGGGCGCCGGTACGCAGCTCGCCCTGACCGGCGGCATCGTGGTGGTCTATGCGATCCTCGCGCCGATCTTCATCGTCATCGGGCTGTTCATCGGTGCCGGTATCCTGCACCTCTGCTTGATGTTGGTGAAGGGCCTCGACTCCAGCCAGACCGGGTTCGAAGGGACGCTGCGCGCCGTGGCGTACTCGGGAGTGGCCCAGCTGGCCCAGGTGGTGCCCTTCCTCGGTGGCATCATCGCCGCCGTCTGGGTGATCGTGCTTTACATCCTGGGCTTCGTGGCCGTCCACCGGACGACGACGCAGAAGGCGGTGATCGCGGTGTTGCTGCCGGTCTTCTTCTGCTGTCTGTGCGTGATCCTCATGATGGTGTTGGGGGTGGGCTCGGCCCTGGTCTCGAGCGGTGCCCTCAACAACTGAGCAGCGCTCCGCCGACCGACAGCTGGGGCTGCTCTGGGGGGCGGTGGCCGCCACCCTCGTCCTCCTGTCGCCCCTGGGCGCGCGGCTGGCTCTGGGCCTGCCGCGCTGCCCGCTGAAGGTCCTGGCCGGGTTTCCCTGTCCCGCCTGCGGCACCACCCGCTCCGCCCTCGCCCTTGCCCACCTCGATTTCGCGGGCGCCTTCGCGGTGAATCCGTTGGCGACGGTGGGTTGGGTGGCGCTGATCGCCGGCGGGCTGGTCGCCGGGGCTTTCGCCCTGGCCGGGCGGCCGCTTCGCGAGCCGCGGGAACAATGGCCCGGGTGGGTCCGTGGCGTGCTCGTCGCGGCAGTGGTCCTCAACTGGACCTATCTGCTGCACCATGGCACCTGATCCGCGTCCCCGCCGGTGGCGGCTGGTGCTGCTGGCGGCGACGCTCCTTCTAGTCCTCGATCTCGCCCGGCCGCCGCGCGACCAGTGGTCCGCCAGGGTGCTGCTCGCCGGGATCCACCTCTACCAGGCGACGCTGTCGCCGCGCATGTCCGGTATGGGGGTCCACTGCCGCTTCACCCCCACCTGCAGCCACTATGGCGAGGCGGTGATCCGCCAGGACGGCGCGCTCGTCGGGACCGCGAGGGCCGTGTGGCGTATCATGCGCTGCGGCCCGTGGACCGCCGCGGGTACCGTCGAACCCCCTTGAAGACCGTCCGCCGGCATCAGCGCCGTGCCGAGGCTCCGTCATGACCCCGACCCGCCCACCCGTCCTCACCCAGGCCCATCGGCGGCCCGA
>JAGQSE010000663.1:4124-6442 GCA_020439725.1 Acidobacteriota bacterium | reverse complement strand
ATCCCCGTCCAGACGGCGTAGGCGGTGCCGATGGGCAGGGTGACCAGCGCGCGGGCGAGAAAGAGAAAGCTGACGACCATCGCACCGACGGTCAAGAGACTCGGGCCGAGCCGGCTGAAGCCCTGGGTGTACTTGAGACCGAGGGCCCAGACGATTTCCATCAGCCCCGCGATGAGCAGGTAGATCCAAGCCATGGGCGGAGGGTCCTGAACCGGGTTCCGGGGTCGATCACCAGAAGACGAAGAGCAGCACGAGAAGGATCACCATGCCGCAGAGCTCGAGGTACCACCAGCCGCGGATCAGGTTGTTCCAGCGTGCCATGGCGGAAATCGTAGCATTCGCGCCGAGGGACCGGCGCGGTCTCATGCTCCCGAGTCGTCCGGAAAGCCGAGGCTAGCCGTCGAGGTCGTAGGCCACACGGAGCCAGTGGCGGACCTCGTCATCGATCTCCGCCAGGGTCTCGATCGGGATCCGGTGGGTGATCCGGTCCCCCTTCTCGAGACCGCCGGTGGCAAGGACTCTCGGCGGGATCTCCTCTCGGACTCCCTTCAACGCCAACCCGAGGTCGACGCGCTTCCGCGTCGCCGGCTTGATCTGGGCGAAGACGTGCGCGCGATAGAGCGGCACGATGGTCGTGCATGGGCAGACCCGGACGTCGCCGAGCTCGAGGGCCATCGCTAGGAGCGCATCGTGGATCGGCCGGAGCGCCGCCTTGGGCCCCTCGTACAGAGCCTCGACCATCCCGGGTGCCGCCGCGAGATAAGCCTGGGGATCGATGTCCTCCTCCCCCTCCCCGACGCTCCAGGTGGCGATCATCGTCGCCTTCGTTCCTCCGAGCCCATGCTCCTTCTTGAGCCAGTCCCGCCGTTCCGACTTCCCCACCGGCCCCTCCGCCTCGATCAGCGCCACCCACTCCTCCATCGACCGCCCCGTCGTCGCGGGCAGGTTCTCGACGATGGTCCGCGAGTAGGCAACCGCGGGGTGGACCGAGTAGACGGTTTCGCTTCCGGGCTTGCTCATGACGACAGATCTCCTCCTCGGGAATGGGTTCGCAAACGCAGCGAGGGGCCCCAGTGACACTCTCACCGGAGGCCCCTCGGAAGTCTAGCCCACAGCCGCGAGCCCAGGCCTCAGTCGCTGCAGACGAAGGCCTTCGTATCCTGCTGCGGAATCGCCACGTGCTGATCCGGGTTCTCGTACGCCCAGACCTCTCCGGTCACCGTGTCGGTCACCTCCACCGTGAACCCGACGTTGGTCAACGCCGAGACGAAGACCCATTGGTAGTCGTTGACCGGACAGCCGTTGAGGACCTTTACCATGACTTCGGGGTTGTTCTCATTGAAGAACCAGAAGACGCCGCCGCGATCGAACTCGGGATAGGCGCGTTTCGCCTGCCCAAAGAGCCCGGCTGCGAAGGAAGCGTAGGCGACCTCCACCTGGAATCTCTGGTCCGCCGGAAGGCGGTTGATGCAGAGCGTGAAGTCTGACTCTCGGCAGATCGCTGCCAGATGCCTAAGACGAAGGGTGAAGGCGCGATCAGACTGCCTGAACTGATCCGTCACCTCGATGAGATAGGAACCGGCATCGAGGTTCAGCCGCAGGGTCGCGTGCCCAGGAGTCTCAGAGCTTTCGCTGGCATACTTGATAAATTCCCCGCCCGGGGCGACACCCCTGTACAACCTAACGGCAGGCAGACCCTCCGCAGAGGTAAGGTCGATTTCAAGGGCCGTAGACTCGGACAACGTGAACGCAAAAAGCTGCGCCGAAAGCGAGTCGTCATATCTATCATCGCACTCAGGCGACCACGCACCAGAAACAGATGCTTCCGATGCGATGGGGATTACTGAGCAGAGGACCTGACGATCCGCTTGACCGAACTCAGCCAAGCCAATCTCATCGAGACCAGATTCCCGTAGAATCTGGAGATTCGAAGGGAGCGGCTCGCCGAGCGAGTAGAGACCAAATCCTCGTGCGCCTGTAGCCGCGTCGATCACAAAGGGCCCGAATTCCTGATCTTCAACAAGAAGCGTAATCGCCTCAGAGCCACTCAACGGCTGAATGTAAAAATAGAATGCGAACCTGAAATTCAAGCCGGACATAAAGATCTGACTAGACATGGATGCGCCAAAAACCGGCCCTTCGTACCCATGGCTCCAGCTGGGCCAGGTTGTTGGCACCGTTCCCTTGATGACATATGCCGTGCTCACGAATACGGGATTGAAGCCCCCTCCAGGAAACTCGCCGACAGAGTCTCCGTCCGGAATAGACGCCTGCGCGTCGCTATCGAACGGCGTCATCGGATACGGCCCCAGCATCAC
>JAGQSE010000663.1:0-4026 GCA_020439725.1 Acidobacteriota bacterium | reverse complement strand
TCTCTCCCGCTCATCCGGTTCGTGAAGTCTTTAGGACCGTGAGAAGGCCTCGCGCTCGAAAGGATTGTCTCGATAGAGATCGCCACCGCGGGCGTACGCCCAGACGCTGGCGAGGAAATAGGCAGGCAGGAAGAAGGGTCCCCAGCGCTCGTACTGGCGGACATGGACGTGCTCGTGGGATCGGCAAGCCGCGAGACACGGCTCGTCCATCCCGACGATCACGTGTCCCAGGGTCATCGCCGCGGCGCCGCCACACAGGTGCGTCCCCGCTCCCAGCAACCACGCCAACCACGGCCCGTGGGCCTCGACGACCCCCGCCACCACCTGCACCCGCCCGCCGGGCCCCACGGCCAGCGCCAGGAGCAACCCGAGCAGCGAGTTGGGCCCTGCCCACGCGTAACGCAGCAAGCGACCGAGGCGCGACGATGCTCCGGGCTCGGTTCGAGGAACGGCGGTACGAGCAGGGGGCGGTGAAGGCGTCTTGTTCGTCAGCAAAACCTTAGAAGTCCACCGCGGCCGTTGTCGGGTCGGTCCTCTCGATGGCGACCCGGCGAGCGGCACGCAGAACCCGTCCTAGGGTACGCGGCGGTAGAGGAAGTCGAGCACCTGCGGCGTCTCTCCGCCGAGGATCTCTAGATGAGCGATGTAGGTGTCCAGGTTCGGGTTCTCGAGGGTCAAACGAATCGTCCCACCGTCCTCCTCGCCCACGAAGGTGGGGCGATCCGCGGTGGAACCGGGCGCAAGATGGAAGGTCAGGGCGCCCTCCTTGTCCTCCCAGGCCACCAGGCCGGTGTTGAAGTGCCGAAGCTTCAGCACCGGTGCACCGTCCTCGGGCTCGAGGGTCATGAGCTCGTAAACGCGAACCTGGCCATCCGCGGTGACCCACCGGAACATCCCGAGCATCACACCATGAGCGGGCGGCGACCAGACCTCCTCGATCAGCTCCCCGTCACTCCCGCCTCGCCAGTGGCCAGCGATCCACGCGAAGTCGTCGACCGCGAGGGGCCTGCTCTCTCCGGAGGGCTGGGGCGCATCGTCGGCGCGGCTGCCGGCGGGACCTGCGATGGCGCCGACGAGCACCAGACCGAGAACGATCCAGGCCGCGGGAGCCGGTTTGCCACCGCGACGCCCTGCTCTTCGATCCCGATTCAAGTGGCTCATCGCATCTTTCTCCCTGCACCGAGCCGGCGCGCCCTGGCAGCGACTGGCCAGGAGCCCAGCGCGGAGCTAGTCCTCGTCTTCGAAGGTCTCGAGCCGCCTCGCCCGAGCCCTCAAGCCACTCCCCACGAACGCGAGCACGAGACCTACGAAGCCGACGTATCGCGCCTCGCGGGGAAGCCAACCGAGGACCGAGCCCACGACGTAGCCGCTCGCCACGGCCACACCGATCAGGACCAGCGTCAGTCCCCGCTGTTGGAGGCGTTCCAGGGCTTCCGGATCCGGCGGTCGCCGCCCGTCGTCCGAGCTCAACTCGGGGAGCCCCCTTCGACCGGTGCCACCGAGACGTCCTCGACCACCACCGTCGAGATCTTCTCGAAGCTCCTGGCCGCGTACTCCGGGGTGACCTGCTCGACCCTGAGGTCGCCGCCGCCGTCGACGCCCCAGTTCTCGGAGTCGAAGAAGAGGAGGCCGCCGACGCGGCGGTAGTTGAAGCCTTTGCGCAGCCGGAGGCCGCCGTTCTCCGCTCCGGTGCCGAAGCTGTAGGCGAACTGCTCGAGCCGCCCGGTCTCGGGATCGAACCAGTAGAGGTATTCGTCGTTGGCGTCGGTGCTCGAACCGGCCTCGAAGGTCACCTTGACCTTGTGGAGCGACCGGCCGTCCCAGGTCTCGAGCCCCAGGTCCTGCTTGTAGACCCCGGGGTCGTTGAGCCGGAAGGGCAGGAATGGGAAGTAGACACGGGCGTTGACGAAATCCCGGTCACGCTTCGCGGTCGTCTCGTCGAGCGGTACCGCCACACCGTCCCGGGTTTCCTCGACGGTGTCGTTGGTGCTCCGCACCCGCCGGACCTTCCCGTCGGAGGTCTTTCCCACCACCGTGTGGTCGTAGCGATCCCCATCCATCCGCGAGATCAGCTCGAACGCCCCAGACTTGGACCGGATGGTGAGCTTCGTCTCGCTTGACCGATACACGTCGCCACCATGGAACTCGATGGCTCGGTCGACGATGGGTAGGCGGTCGACCTTGGCGGCGGCGGCCTCTTCCGCCGAGGCCGCAAACGGTACCAGGAAGCTCAGCAGCAGGCTGGAGACCACGAGACCTGGAATCTGGAAGGACGGGGTTCGGTAGCTCATCCGGGAAGTGTATCGCGGCGGGCTCGAGCCGGATCGCGCATCGACCCGCCCGACCTAGGCATACACGGGAATCGCCTCGAGGTCCGGCTCGACGAAGCGGCCCCGCGCGTCGACCGAAAAGAGGACCTCGGTGGAGTAGTGGCTGAGCATGATCTTCGAGTCGAGGAGGATCGGGTTCCGGTCGATGAAGTCGTCGGCGGAGACGCTGGTGGGGGTTCGAGCCATGAAGTGACGAACCGCCATGATCCAGGCGCGAGTGAGCGTCTCGTGGTACTTGGCTTCGCCGATTCCCAGGTGGGTGAGAAAGGCGAGAAGCGACCGCTTCATGGCGTCGTGGGCGTCGTCGACGGAGAGCTCACAGAGATAGACGTACGCGAGCCGCAGGTGGGCCCGGTGACCAAAGTCCTCCGGCGCGATCTCGAAGGCTTCGAAGGCCCGGCGAAACTCCTGGTCCTCGGTGGATGCTCGGTGAGTCATGGCGTCCTCTCCCCTCGGCTGTTCTGACTGGATCGTACCGTGTGCCGCCCCCGTGCGGGCTCGTCGCCGCCACATCCGGGCCTCAATCGGCGGTCAGCATCGCTCCAAGGCCGCAAGGTTCATCCAAGGAGGTGCCCATGTCTCGGATCGCTCTCATCGCTGTGGTCTCGATCCTCGTCGGTCCGCTTTGGAGCCCACGGGCCGAGGCCATCTGCCTGGGCTGCCCGCCGGTCGCCTGGAACGCCGAGATCACGATGAAGGACGGCACGGTCCACGATGGCTGGTTGGTTCTGTCCTATTTCCTGGTGCAGGACCGCGTCGATCTGACCGCCGGCACGGCAAGTGAGGATTGGACCTCCTACGGTCCGAAGACCCTGCGACTCTGGACCCGTGCCTTCAGCCCTCAGCTCGTGGTGCCTGGACGGCGCGTGAAGCGCAGTGAGCCACAGGCCTCGGACACCGCCGAAGCCACGATCCTCCGATTCCCGTCGCAGGCCATCGCCATGGTGGGGCCGCCGCAGGAGCTCGCCGTGCGCGACATCGCCACCATCGAGGACCGTTCGGTCCTGGAAGGCGGCTTCGAAACCTCGAGGCCGGTCTTCTATCTTCCACCCACCCAGGCGCAACGTCTCGCCGCAACCTCCCCCGCAGCAGCGCTCGAGATCTACGGCAACGACGGCGGAGTGCTCTACTGTCTCTGGTTCGACCGATCACCAAGCCTTGACGACCAGGTCAAGGCGTGCCGCGAGGACAATGCCTACACCGCCTTCGATCCGATGGCCGGGGACGTGGGACAAAAAGAAGAGTCCTCCGTCACGCTACCGCTCGTGCTGGTCAGCTGGGCCGGCACCTGAGAGCACCAAGGTCCTGTCGCCCTCACTTTTCCTTCGTGCGAACTGGTCCCTGCGACCTGTGGGCGATCTCGCGAGCCCGCGCCGCACCTCGCTCGCGCAGGGAAACGTGCTCTCGACCGGCCTGCGCCGCGTGCTCGCGAAGCATTCGAAGAATCGCATCGAGATCATGATGTTGCTCTCGTGCAATGGCGTCACGTGCTGCACGGACCTCTTCAAGAATGGGGTCTCGGCCCACCAGGCGTCCTCCTCCAGAAGTTCCAAGAGCGTCCAGATCGACGAGCTGCTGGCCCGAATAGAAGCCACGGTTGGCCCGCTGTTGCCCAGGATCACCGCGCCGCCCACTCCTTCGCCAAGAGGCCATAGAACGCGGTGTCGGAGACCTCCCCGGCTACGATCCAGCGCTC
>JAGQSE010000662.1 GCA_020439725.1 Acidobacteriota bacterium | reverse complement strand
GAGCCCCACAGCGCCCGGGCGCCGGCGCCAAGGGCCACGCCACCCCGCCGCCGCAAGAACGCCACACCGACCAGGAGCAGAATCGCCAGCAGCGCCGGTACGAGGGCCTGAAGCGACCACTTGACCAGCACCTCGAGGTTGTGACGAAGCGCCGGCATGCCCGCGCCGTAGAGCACCGAGGTCCTCGGTAGCAGGGTGCCGAAGAGGCCGGCGCTGATCCGCCGGTACGCGGCGAGGCCCCCCGCCGCGGCCAGCAGCGGTCCGAGCCAGGCGGCGACCACCAGCGCCCCCACCAGCCCACCTTGGATCACCCAGCCGAGACGCGCCCGGCCACGCCACCAGGCTCGCGCGACCCCGAGCAGGAAGAGCGGCGCCAGCAGCACGCCGGTGGAGGGACGGACCCCGGCGGCCAGGGCGAAGACGACACAGACGACGAGGAAAGTGCGGCGGCTCCGGCCCATCACCGCCGCACCATAGGCGACGGCGACGCTCAGCCCCCCCTCGACGGCGTAGACGAGGGGCAGCTCACCGTAGAACCACAGCAGCGGATTCGTCGCGTAGAGGACACCGGCGAGAAGCGCACCGGCGGCGACTTGGGGGGGCGCGCCGTCCATCTGGGGCCTGGACCACCGGTGCCCTGGCGCCAAGACTGTGGACGTTTCGAGGAGATGCGCCGCAAGCAGCACCGACAACGCGGTCCCGGCCCCCGCGGCGAGAATCGACAGGCCGACCATGCCGTGGAGGGCGTCGACCCCCAGCGCGGAGAGCACCTTGAGGATCGCGATGTACACCGGGTAGCCCGGCGGGTGGGGCTGGTGCGCCGCGAGGTCGAAGTGCTCGACGCCGAGGGCGAACTGGACCGAGTCATGGTCCCAGAGAAAGCGAGCGGCGAATGGCAGTCGCAGCAGGATGGCGATACCCGCCAGAGTCCAGGCGATACTTCGCACCGAGGTCGAGGGACGGTCGAGGAGTACGGGAGTCGAGCTCATGACGGCGGCGGCGCTCTGATCCTGGCTGCAGGAGCGGCCCGAGGGGTGCTTGGGCGAGACCTTCAGCCGCGCCGCCGGCGGAGCGCCTCGAGCCGTGGGTGGATCTTCGCGGAGAACGGCAGGTCGGTCACCGGCAGGCGCCGGAGCGCGTCGGGCAGCGCTGCCAGCTCCTCGCGGCAATGCTTCCTCGCCGCCTCGAGCGTAAAGCTGCCTCGGGCGGTGTCGAGGACGTCGCCGCCGATCATCACCGGCCGGAGCAGGCCTTCACCGCCGGCGGCGTCGGCTTCTAGGACGATGGTGTCCTCCGCCAACCGGCCGTCCTCGAGCCTGCGCAGCACCTGCTTACGCCCCGGGTAGGTGGCCTTGCCGGTGCTCGCCTTGGCGCTCGGCCGCCAGCTACCCGACTCCTCCACCGCCACCAGCTTGTACACCCCGCCCAGGTGCGGCGCGTCGGCGCACGCGGCGAGCTGAGTGCCGATGCCGTAGGCGTCGAAGGGCACGCCGCGACGCCGGAGCTCCTCGACCCGCCACTCGTCGAGATCGCCCGAGCCGAAGATCAGGGCGTTGGTGAAGCCCGCTCCGTCGAGGATCTCGCGAGCGCCGACGGCGAGCTCCGCCAAGTCACCGCTGTCGATCCGAACTCCCTGGAACGGCAGCCCCAGCGCCACCGCCTTGCGCACCCCCTCGAGAGTGTCGTAGGTGTCGACCAGATAGATCGTGTTGTTGGGAAAGAGGTCGTGGTAGTGGCGGAAGGCATCGCACTCGTCGACGAAGCTCTGGACGAAGCTGTGAGCCATGGTCCCCACCACCGGCACGCCGAGGCGTTGCCCGGCGAGGACATTCGAGGTCGAGTCGAAGCCCGCCAGGTAGGCGGCGCGCGCTACCCAGGCGCCGGCCTGGGGCCCGTGGGCGCGGCGGCTGCCGAACTCGGCGAGGGTGGCCTCGCCCTCCGCGGCGAGCACCATCCGCGCGGCCTTCGACGCGATGGCGGTCTGGAAGTTGAGGATCGCCAGCAGCAGGGTTTCCACCAGCTGCGCCTCGATCAGGCTGCCGGTGACCCGCAGCACGGGCTCGGTGGGAAAGAAAACCGTGCCTTCGGCGACGGCGTCGACGTCGCCGCGGAAACGGAAGCCGGCGAGCAGCTCGAAGAAGGAGTCCGGCACCGCGGCAAAGACGGGCAGCGAGCGCAGATAGCCGAGCTGCTCCGGGGAGAAGCGCAGGTCCTCGAGGGCCGCCAGGGCCTGCTCGAGGCCGGCGAAGACCAGGAAGTTTCGGTGCTCCGGAAGGCGGCGGACGAAGAGCTCGAAGGTCGCCCGTGGCACCGTGCCGCCGGCATGATAGGCCGCGGCCATGGTCAGCTGGTAAAGATCCGTCGCGAAGGAGAGGTCACCCTCGCACAGGGTCAGGGCTTGAAGGTGCTCGCTCATCGGGCGGCGCCGAGTCTACTCGAATCCCTCGTCGGCGGGGGATCGCGGCGTCCGGCGGTAGAGGCTCAGGCCCGAGTCACCATAACGACGGCTCTCGCCCCGCTCGAGCCCGCCGCAGCTGCGTGGGGGCGGTCGACGGCCCGAGTGCTCGAGGGCTACTTCCCCACCGTCGGCGAGGAGCAGCTCGATCCCGGCGAGGAGCGGCTCGTAGGCCGAGAAGGCATAGGGAGGATCGGCGAAAACCAGGTCGAAGGGACCCGCCTCCTCCGCGCCGAGTCGCCGAAGCCCCTCCGGCAGGGTGAGCCGCCGGATCACCAGCCGCTCCTCGCCGAGGCCCTTGCGGTTGTGTTCGAGAAGCCTCAGCGCTCGCACGTCCGCTTCGATGGCGAGGACCGCCGCCGCGCCACGGCTGGCGGCCTCGAAGCCCACGGCGCCGCTGCCGGCGAAGAGGTCGAGGAAGCGAGAACCCTCGAGCCGCGGCCCCCAGATCGAGAGCAACGCCTCGCGCAGCCGCCCTCCGCTGGGCCTTGCCGAACCGGGCACCTCTAGGCGTCGTCCGCGGTGCACGCCACCGGTGATGCGGACGCCGCCTACCGCCATGGCCTGGAGCTGCCCATGACCTCGCTCAAGGGCGCTCGACGAGGCGCACGAAGTCGGTTCTCAGGTCGTCGAAGGAGACGATGAAGCTCACCGGCTGGTCGACCCCCTGGAGCTCGACCCCCAGCCCGTCGCTGGTGAACAGGACCAGCTCGAAGAGGTTGCCGTCGCGGCGCTCGAGGACGTCGCCGACGGCGGGCTGGTAGTCGCCGGGAATGCCACGGACGGCGCCTTCTTCGCGCTGCACGTGGTCCGGCAGCTCGTCGATGATCGCCACCACCCGTGACAAGGCGAGGTCGAGGGAGTCGTAGCGACCGAAGTCGAAGCGCCGCGCGGGCCGGCCGGGCAGGGCGAGCTCGAGAGAACAATGCTCGACCCACTCCCCCGCCACCACTCCGCCATAGCGCTCCTCGGTCTCGGCGAGGTTCTCGTGGCGCAAGCGGCGGAGATAGGTCTCGAGCTCGGCGGGCTCGAGCTCGCCGAGATAGAGATGCGTGGTCAGACCGGGGGCCTGCCACGAAGCACCGAGCTCGCTGGGCTCGAAGGTGTCCTGGAGAACCTCCCCTTCGCGGAGCCGGACGGTACCGTTGGCGAACAGGGTGATCTCGCGCCGACCGATGTCACTGGCGCACTCGAGGC
>JAGQSE010000661.1 GCA_020439725.1 Acidobacteriota bacterium | reverse complement strand
GGTGGCGGAGGAGGAAGTGGAGCGCGCGGTGCGCCGGCCGCCGGAGGACAGCCCGGCGTTCTTCCGTGGAGCGCTCATCCGGAAGCAGGCGGGCTCTCGGGTCCAGCTGCGGGTGTCCTGGGAGGGCGCCGTCATCGGCGGCCGGTTGCAGGGCCAGGTCATTCGCTTCCGGCGACCGGGGACGGGACCGGACAGCGGCGGCGAGGGCTTCGGCTGAGCTCCTTCGGAGGTCCGAGACGGTGAGCCGCGAGCGATAGACTCTGTCCCAGCATGACCACAAAGGAGAGCGCCATGAACCTCGTCCCCCGCAGTCGGGTCCCCCGGTCGCTTGCCACCGCCCTTCTCGTCTCGGCGGTTCTGATGGCCCCGGCCGTCTTCGCTCAGGAAGAGCCCGATGGCGGCCCCACCCCCGAAGAGCAGCAGGAGATGCTGGCGCGAGCCCAAGCGATCGCCCAGCCGGGCCCCGAGCATCGGCTGCTCGAGAAGCTCGCGGGGCACTGGCGGATGGCGGTCAAGATCTGGGGACCGCCGGGACAGCCGCCCAAGAGCCTGACCGGCGAGAGCGACCAGACGATGATCCTCGGCGGCCGATTCCTCGAGGTGCGGGCGAAGAGCGAGGAGTCCCAGGGCCAGCACATCGAGAGCCTGGTGATCTATGGCTATGACCGTCGCCTCGACCTCTACACGATGACCGGGTTCGACAACCTGGGGACGTACTCGATCGAGGCCGAGGGTGTCGTCGATGAGGAAACCGGGACCGTCGATCTCGAGGGCACCACCCTCGACCCGATGAGCGGCGACGCGTCGAGCTATCGCTTCGAGCTCCACCCGCTGAGCGAGGACGTCTACACGGTGAGCCTCTACTTCGAGACACCCGACGGGGACGACGTCCTGCTCATGGAGACGACCTACACGCGGGTGCCTTGACGCGCGTGCGTTGAGGTATAGAGCGCTGGAGCTCGGCGATCAGCCGACCCGGAGGTCGTCGGCGACGCCAAAGGCCAGCGTCGAGGTGCGGACGAGGACCTCGGCGGCGCTCCCGGTCGATGGGGCGCGAGCCCGAGTCGGGGATGGCGAGGCGGGACGGGACTCGGGTCGCCTCGTCTGGCGTACGGCCTACGCATCGCCTCCGGTGTCCCTGCCGGCGTCGTCTCCGGCTCTCGGCGAGGAGGACCCAGCGGGATAAGATCTCGCCGTTCGCGCAACTGCACGAGGAGCCCACCGCATGCCCTTCGAAACCGTCTTCCGCGGCATGTCCGCGATCCTTCTTCGCTCCCTCGTCGTGGGGCTCGTCGCCGTCTCGGGATTCGTTCCCGCGGCTTGGGGGTGGGGCAACACCGGCCACCTGGTGGTGGCGCAGATCGCCTACGACCGGCTCACGCCGAGCACCCGCGCCGAGGCGGATCGGCTGATCCGAGTTCTAGCGGGCTCGGATCCGCGTCTCGCCGACTTCGTCACCGCCTCGGTGTGGATGGACGAGGTGCGTCACAGCGGGCTCAAGACCTTCGACAGCTGGCACTACATCAACCTGCCGATCAACGCCGAGGGTCTGGAGTCGGTGGCGCCGGCCAAGACCCCCAACGTCGTCTGGGCCATCGACCAGTCCGCCAGGACCCTGGCCAGCCCGGAGGCGACGGATTTCGACAAGGCCTTCGTCTTGCGAGTTCTGCTCCATACCGTCGGCGACATCCACCAGCCGCTCCATACGGTGGGTCGGTTCACCGCCGCGCTGCCCAACGGCGACCGTGGTGGCAACGACTTCCTGCTCGGCGTCGAGGCCACACCCAACCTGCACTGGTTGTGGGATGACACGGTCGGTTTCTACCCGAAGGTCGATCCTTCGGCGGACTGGCAACCCGTGGTGTCGCGCATCACCCGTGAGCTCGCCGCGACGATTCCTCAGCCCGCCGCCTCCGAGGTGACCTGGTACGAAGGAGCGGCGGCAGACTGGGCCCGCGAGGGCTTCCGGCTCGCCCAGGAGGTGGTTTACGACGGGATCTCCGAGGGGGGGAGACCTTCCGAGGAGTACCGGAAGCGAGCCCACGGCGAGATCGCTCGTCGACTCGTCCTGGCAGGCAACCGCCTGGCAGCGGTGCTCGAGGCGACCCTCGGTGCGGGACCACCGGCGGAGCCCCTGCCGGTCGTGGTTCCGGAGCCTCCGTCCTCGGCTGCTGCGGATCCGTCCCGGTGAACGACCGCGAGAGCCGGGGCGAAGGGCATCGCCAGCGTGGCTCGATCGAGTACCTGGACGTACCCGGCAGCAGCGACCGCCTGGCGCTGCGCTTCGATGATCCGCCCTCCGCGGCACCGGGACGGCCGGCGATGCTCTACCTCCATGGTTTCGGCGCCAGCCAGGACGGTGAGAAGGCGGAGTTCTTCCGTTCCCGCGCCCTCGCCGCCGGCTTCGCCTTCTGCTCCTTCGACTTCCGCGGCCACGGCTTGTCCGGTGGCACGCTGGGCGGTATCAGCCTCGAGAGGAACCTCGAGGATGTGGCCCTGGTCCACGACTTCCTCGCCCGTCAGGGCCATCCCCGACCGGTGGTGCTCGGATCCTCCTTCGGAGGTCTGACCGGCTTGTGGCACACCGCTCTCCATCCCGACCGGGTCGAGGCGGGGCTGTTCATCGCGCCGGCGGTGGACCTCGGTGAGCGCACGGCAGCCTGGGCGGGGGAGACGGGGCTCGAGGAGTGGCGCCGGACCGGACACCGCCGGGTGGTCACGCCGGTGGTCGACTGCGAGCTCGGCTGGAGCTTCGTCGCGGCCTTCGAACGCTATCCCACCGGCGAGCTCGCGGCGCGTCTCTCGACCCGCTGTCTGCTGCTCCAGGGCCGGCTCGACGACCAGGTGTCCTGGAACCGCGTCGTCGACTTCAGCGCCGCGTG